>NZ_JBSGIW010000019.1:0-90289 GCF_053605265.1 Streptomyces sp. NPDC003943
ATCTGTTCGGGCGAGTGCCCGGCCCAGTCCGTCAGCTCCGACACGACCCGGACCGGCTCACGGGTGCGGTAGGAGCGGGACGGGGGCCGGCTCGGGCGGACAGGCCCTACGGGCGCAGGCCGAACTCGCGGGTCGCGTCCTCGTCGACCGGCTTGTCGATCCGGGCGTCGAAGCGGGCCAGCGGCTGCGCGGCCTGGACGGCGGGGGCGTCGACCCCGGCCCAGGCGAGGATGCGGGCGGTCGCGTTGGCCTTCTCGGCGTCGACGAGACCGGCCACGTTGGCACCGTGGTTGGCGCCCGGCGCCACGTACACGAAGCTGTCCCGCGCGCCCTTGCCGAGGCGGAACTTCTCCGAGCCCCACGGGTCGTTGCCGCCGTAGACGAAGAGCATGTGGTTCGCGTTGTGGCGGACCCAGTTGTCGACGTCCTTCATGACCCACGGCTTGAACTTCATCGGGATCTCGCTGGGCACGAAGCTGCGGGCGGGCTGGTAGCCGTAGCGGGTCAGACCGTCCAGGTGCGGCTGCCTGATGGTGGGCGAGCCCAGCTCGGTGGCCGCCTGGTAGTAGTACGGCGTGTAGTACTCCAGGCCCTGGTCGGTGTACGCGGACCAGCCGGAGTAGGCGTCGATCGTCTCGTAGACGGCGTCGTCGCTCGCGGTGGCGGCGTCCGGGATCTGGTCGCAGACGTCCTGGCCGTAGTACTGCCAGAAGCCCCACACGAAGTCGAGGACGACGGCCTCGTAGGCCTTGTCGAGCGAGCCGACCGTGTTGAAGGTGGCGCCGTTCTCCTTGGCCCACGCCTCGTACTTCTTCTCCAGCGGCTCGCGCCGGACCAGCGCCTCGCGCTGCATGTTGTCCAGGCGGTCGCGGCACTCCTTGGTGCCGACCGTCTCGAAGAAGCGGTCGTAGGCCGAGTCCTCGTTGTTCACCACGTCGTTCGGCGCCACGTACGCGACGACGCCGTCCATGTCGCGCGGGTAGAAGCGCTCGTAGTAGGTGGCCGTCATGCCGCCCTTGGAGGCGCCGGTGGACAGCCACTTCTTGCCGTAGATCGACTTCAGCGCGGTGTAGATGCGGTGCTGGTCGCTGGCGGCCTGCCAGATGTCCAGCTTCGACCAGTCGGCCGGCGCCGGGCGGGACGGCGTGAAGAAGCGGTACTCCATGGAGACCTGGTTGCCGTCGATGATCCGGGTCGGCTCGGTGCGGCTCGGCGTGGTGTTGAGCCCGTAGCCGCTGGTGCGGAAGACGGTCGGGCGGTCCGTGTCCTTGTGGAGGATCGAGATCCGCTGCTGGAACGTGCCCGCCCACGGGCGGTGGTGGTCGATCGGCTGCTCGTAGTTGAGGACGAAGTAGCGGTAGCCCGCGTACGGCTTCTCCTCGATCAGGGTCATCCCGGGGATCGCCAGGATGCGGTCCTTGATGTCCGTGCTCTGCGACTCGGCCGCGGTCGTGCTGCTCGTGGTCTCCGTGTCCGCGGCGGTAGCCACGCCGGTCGACCCGACGGTGCCTATGAGCACCGAAAGCGACAGCACCCATCTCAGCGACTTGCGCATTCACCCTCCCCTTGGTTCACAACGGTCACGTGAACCTAGCCGGGTCAACGCGCGGCCCGCCAGACCCGGTTGGCACTTACCTATGCATCAGCACAGGATCCAGCCGGTGGCGGTGGTGCGGCCGTCGACGGTCGCGGCGGCGCGGACGCAGCGGTTGAGGGCGTACACGGTCACCGGCCCGGCCTGCCGGCGGAACCTGCCCGCGTTGACCGCGGCCCGGCCGCCGCGCGGCTGGAGCGACACCGACATCGGGCGCGGCGGGCCTGTCCGCTTGGCCACGGCGAGCGCGCACACGTAGCTCCGGGTGCGGTAGAGCCGCAGTTCGCCGGTGCCGAAGGCGACGGTGCGGGTGGGCCGGCCGACACAGGCCGAGGCGGCGCCGGCGGAGCCGGTGCCGGGCCCGGCGAGGACGAGGGCGCCGGCGGCGAGGACCAGGGCCAGTACGTACGGCAGATACGGACGTGCGGGCAGCCGTCGGGCCGCTCTCCTCGGAACCCCACCGAACACGCGCCCCTCCTCCTGTCGCAGACCGTACGGGCATACGACGCAGCGAGCGCGCGTTCGGTTGCCGATCCGCTTCCGATCGGCCTGCGATCGGCTTCCGGTCGGCTTCCGGTCAGCTCACTTCGGCCACCGGCACCGGGGTCTCCTCCTCGCCGATGAAGGTGCGCCACAGTGCGGCGTACCGGCCGCCCTGGGCGAGCAGCTCGTCGTGGGTGCCGTCCTCGGCGACCCGGCCGTGGTCCATCACGATGACCCGGTCGGCGCGGGCGGCCGTGGTGAGCCGGTGGGCGACGACCAGGGTCGTGCGGCGCCCGGCGAGGCGGTCCGTGGCCGCGTTGACCTGGGCCTCGGTGGCCAGGTCGAGCGCGGCCGTGGCCTCGTCGAGGA
This sequence comes from Streptomyces sp. NPDC003943, assembly GCF_053605265.1. Taxonomy (NCBI): domain Bacteria; kingdom Bacillati; phylum Actinomycetota; class Actinomycetes; order Kitasatosporales; family Streptomycetaceae; genus Streptomyces; species Streptomyces sp. NPDC003943. The sequence goes on from NZ_JBSGIW010000019.1 coordinate 2,447, forward strand.
GCAGCACGTCGGGGTCGACCAGCTCGGCGCGGGCCAGGGCGATCAGCTGGCGCTGGCCCGCCGAGAGGTTCCGGCCGCGCTCGGCGACCTCGTGGAGGTAGCCGCCGTCGAGCGTGGCGATCATGTCGTGGGCGCCGACCGCGCGGGCCGCGGCCTCCACCTCGGCGTCGCTCGCGTCCGGCCGGCCGTACGCGATGGCGTCGCGGACCGTGCCGGGGAACAGGTACGCCTCCTGGGGCACGACGCCGAGGCGGTGCCGGTACGCGGTGAGGTCGAGGTCCCGCAGGTCGGTGCCGTCGGCGGTGACCCGGCCGCCGGTCGGGTCGTAGAACCGGGCGACGAGCTTGACCAGGGTCGACTTGCCGGCGCCGGTCTCGCCGACGAAGGCGACGGTCTGCCCGGCGGGTATCCGCAGGTCGATGCCGGTCAGGGCCTCGTCCTCGGTCCCGTACGCGAACGACACGTCCTCGAAGGCGATCTCGCCGCGCAGCTCGGGGACGGCCCGCGGGTCGGGCGCCGCCACCGTGGAGGTGGGCTCCTGGAGGAGCTCCTGCATCCGCTTCAAGGAGACGGTGGCCTGCTGGTAGCCGTCGAAGACCTGCGAGAGCTGCTGCACGGGAGCGAAGAACAGGTCGATGTAGAGCAGGTACGCGACCAGCGCGCCGGTGGTCAGGGTGCCCGCCTCGATGCGGTGCGCGCCGACGATCAGGACGGCCGCGGCGGCCACCGAGGAGAGCAGCGTGACGAACGGGAAGTAGATCGATATCAGCCACTGGCCGCGGATGCGGGCCGCCCGGTACTCGACGCTGCGGGCCGTGAACCGCTCGACGCCGGCCCGCTCGCGCCGGAACGCCTGCACGATCCGCAGGCCCGACACCGACTCCTGGAGGTCGGCGTTGACCACGCTGATCCGCTCGCGCGCCAGCTCGTACGCCTTCACGCTGGCGCGGCGGAAGAAGTACGTGGCGACGGCGAGCACCGGCAGGGTCGTGAAGACGACCAGGGCGAGCTGGAGGTCGAGCACGAGCAGCGCGACCATGATGCCGAAGAAGGTGACGACGGAGACGAAGGCCGTGACCAGGCCGGTCTGCAGGAAGGTCGACAGTGCGTCGACGTCCGTGGTCATCCGGGTCATGATCCGGCCGGTGAGCTCGCGCTCGTAGTAGTCCAGGCCGAGGCGCTGGAGCTGGGCGAAGATCTTCAGGCGCAGCGCGTAGAGGATCCGCTCGCCGGTGCGGCCGGTCATCCGGGTCTCGGCGGTCTGCGCGACCCACTGGACGAACACGGTGAGCAGCGCGAGGGCGGAGGCCGCCCAGACCGCGCCGATCGCGAGCCGGTTGACGCCCTCGTCGATGCCGTGCCGGATCAGGATCGGCAGCAGCAGGCCGGCGCCCGCGTCGACCGCGACCAGGGCGAGGGAGACGAGCAGCGGCCGGCCGAAGCCGTGGAGCAGCCGGCGCAGGCCGTACGACTCCTCGGGCGCGACCGCGCGGGTCTCGTCGACGGCCGGGGTGTCGGTCGCCGGGGGCAGGGCGTCGACGGCGGCGAGCAGCTCCGGGGTGGCCCCGGCGCCCTTCAGCTCGCCCGGGTCGGCGCTCTCGTCCCGCACCCACAGGGCGGGCGTGATGCCCCGCTCGACGTCGAACTCGGCGTCCAGCTCGGCGCGGAGCGTGCGGTCCTCGGGCAGTTCGGCGGGGAGGGCGTGGCCGGGCGAGACGCCGCCCAGCTCGTCGGGGTCGGTGAGGAGGCGGCGGTAGAGCGCGGAGCGCTCCTCCAGCTCCTCGTGGGTGCCGATGTCGGCGAGCCGGCCGCCGTCGAGGACGGCGATCCGGTCGGCGAGGCCGAGGGTGGAGCGGCGGTGGGCGATCAGCAGGGTGGTGCGGCCCGCCATCACCGACTTGAGGGCCTCGTGGATCTCGTGCTCGACCCGGGCGTCGACGGCGGAGGTGGCGTCGTCGAGGACGAGGAGGCGCGGGTCGGTGAGGATCGCGCGGGCGAGCGCGATGCGCTGGCGCTGGCCGCCGGAGAGGGTGAGGCCGTGCTCGCCGACCTTGGTGTCGTAGCCGTCCGGCAGCTCGGCGATGAACCGGTCCGCCTGGGCGGCGCGGGCGGCCGCGTCGATCTCCTCCTGCGTCGCGTCGGGCGCGCCGTAGGCGATGTTGGCCCGGACGGTGTCGGAGAACAGGAAGCTGTCCTCGGGGACCAGGCCGACGGCGGCGCGCAGCGAGTCGAGGGTGAGCTCGCGGACGTCGTGGCCGCCGACCAGGACGGCGCCGTGCGTCACGTCGTAGAAGCGGGGCAGGAGCAGGGAGACGGTGGACTTGCCGGAGCCGGAGGAGCCGACGACGGCGACGGTCTCGCCGGGCCGGATCTCCAGCGAGAAGCCCTCCAGGACCGGGCGCCCGTCTTCGTACGCGAACGACACGTCGTCGAACTCGACCGTCGCGGGCGCGTCCGCCGGGAGCTCCTTCGTGCCGTCCGACATCGTCGGCTCGGTGTCGATCAGCTCCAGGACCCGCTCGACGCCGGCCCGGGCCTGCTGGCCGACGGTGAGGACCACGGCGAGCATGCGGACCGGGCCGACCAGGGAGGCCAGGTAGGCGGAGAAGGCGACGAAGGTGCCGAGGGTGATCTGCCCGCGGTACGCCAGCCAGCCGCCGAGCGCGAGCACGGCGACCTGGCCGAGGGCGGGCACGGCCTGGAGCGCGGGGGTGTACCGCGCGTTCAGCCGGATCGTCCGCAGCCGGCCCGCGAACAGCTTCCGCCCGGCCTCCCGGATCTTGCCGGTCTCCTGCTCCTCCTGGCCGAAGCCCTTCACCACGCGGACGCCGGTCACGGCTCCGTCGACGACGCCCGCGACGGCGGCGGCCTGCTGCTGCGCGTACCAGGTGGCGGGGTGCAGACGGGTGCGGCTGCGGCGGGCGATCCACCACAGGGCGGGGGCGACGGCGAGGGCGACGAGGGTGAGCGGGAGGGACAGCGCGGCCATCACGCCGAGCGATATGAGGAAGAGGAGGACGTTCCCGATCGTCATCGGGAGCATGAAGAGCAGGCCCTGGATCAGCTGGAGGTCGCTGGTCGCGCGGCCGACGACCTGCCCGGTCGACAGCTCGTCCTGCCGCCGCCCGTCGAGCCGGGTGATCGTCCCGAACATCTCGGTGCGCAGGTCGTGCTGGACGTCCAGGGCGAGACGGCCGCCGTAGAAGCGGCGGATGTAGGTGAGTGCGTAGACGACGACGGCGGACGCGACGAGGAGCCCGGTCCACAGGGCGAGGGACCCGGTCTTCGCGCCGATGACGTCGTCGATGATGACCTTGGTGATGAGCGGCACGAGCGCCATCACGGCCATGCCGGCGAGCGAGGACCCGAGCGCCAGGACCACGTCCGCCTTGTACCGCCAGGCATACCCCCACAACCTGCGCGCCCAGCCCCGCTCCCGCGCCTGAACCCGCGGGCGCTCCCCCGTCTGCTGCTGCCCCACCACGGCCACGCGGCGCCTCCCGTCCGTCCTGCTCTACCGGAAGCCCCAACGCACCCGACGTGCGATTTCATCCCGCCGCAACAATCCGACGGCGAAGACCGGTCCGGAGTCCTAGGACCACGAACCGGTCGTGTCGGGTACAGGGGTCGGGGACGGCGGTCAGAACGGGCCGGGCAGGGTCACGGAGATGTTGTTGCCGGTGTCGGTGATGACCACGTTGGTCCAGACGAGGCTCATCGGGGGGCTGCACTTGGGCTGGAAGGTCGCGGTCACCGTCACGGTGAAGTTGGCCTTGCCGTTCTGGACGGGGAACTGGCCCCCGCCGCCGGCGGCCTGCTTGTTGCCGGCCTGGGGTTCGTTGTTGCCGGGGTTGACGCACTGGGCGTCGGCGGTCACGGATATGTTCACGGTCTGCTGGTTGCCGAGGCCGGCTTCCTTGCCCTTGACCGTCAGAGTGCTGCCGGAGGCGGTCGCGGTCGGGGTGCCGACGAAGTGCGCGCTCACCGCGCCGGCGGTCGGGGCGAGGAAGCCCACGATGCCGAGCGCCACGGAGGCGGGCAACAGGACTATGGAACGGCGTCGCATGAGGTCTCACCTCATCGAAGTTCACGATCGGGAGTTCACGCCGTTGCCGTCACCAGGTCACGTGGTCACGAGGTCATGACGTCACGGTGTGACGGCCTGGACGCATAGGGACAGCGCAACTGTCCGCATATCTCCCCAGAATATGCCCGCCGGGGACTGGCGGCCTCTCACAGGTGCGTCGGCTCGAACATCCGCAGCAGTGCCGGGAGCACCACGACCGACGGGCCCGGGGTCGCGAGGGCCTCCGTGAGGTCCTTCGCCAGGGTCTCCGGTGTCGTGAGGGTCGCCGGGACGCCGAAGGACCCGGCGAGCGCGACGAAGTCCGGGCGGGTCAGCTCCGTCGCCGTGGCCTCGCCGAACGCGTCCGTCATGTACTCGCGCAGGATCCCGTAGCCGCCGTCGTCCACGATCAGCCACGTCACGTCGAGGCCGTACTGCTTCGCCGTCGCCAGCTCCGCGATCGAGTACATCGCGCCGCCGTCGCCCGACACCGCGAGCACCGGCCGCGTCGGGTCGGCCACGGCCGCGCCGAGGGCGGCGGGGAAGGCGTAGCCGAGGCCGCCGGCGCCCTGGGCGGAGTGCATGGTGTTCGGGCGGCGCGCGTCGAAGGCGGACCAGGCCCAGTAGGCCAGGATCGTCATGTCCCAGAAGCTCGGCGCGGCGTCCGGCAGGGCCTCGCGGACCGCCGCGACGACCCGCTGCTCCAGGTCGAGGTCCTGCGCGGCGAGCCGGTCCCGTACCTTCGCCAGGACCGCCGCGACCCGCGCCGGGGCGTCCGGGTCCTCCCGTACGTCCACGGTCTCCAGGAGCGCCTGGAGCGCGAGCCGCGCGTCCGCGTGGATGCCGAGCGCCGGGTGGTTGGACTCCAGCTTGCCGGCGTCGGCCTCGATCTGGATCACCCGGCCGCGCGGGGCGAAGGTGTGGTAGTTCGAGGACAGCTCGCCGAGGCCGGAGCCGACGACGAGCAGGACGTCCGCGTCCTCCAGGAAGTCGGTGGTGTGCCGGTCCTCCAGCCAGGACTGCAGCGACAGCGGGTGCGTCCACGGGAAGGCGCCCTTGCCGCCGAAGGTGGTGACGACCGGCGCGCCGATCCGCTCGGCGAGCGCGAGCAGCTTCCCGGACGCGTCGGATCGGACGACCCCGCCGCCCGCGATGATCACCGGGCGCTCCGCCCTCGCGAGCAGGTCGGCGGCGACCGCCGTCAGTTCGGGGCGCGGCACGACCTCCTCCGGGGTGGCGTCCAGGTACGTCACGACCGGGATCGCCGTCTCCGCGCGCAGCACGTCCTCGGGGATCTCCACCCACACCGGACCGTGCGGGGCGGTGAGCGCCGACTTCCAGGCGGCGGCGATCGCGGACGGGATCTGGGACTGCGTACGGACCGGGTGCACGGACTTCACGACGTCACGGAACGACGCCTGCTGGTCGCGCAGCTCGTGCAGATACCCGTGCCGTCCGCCGCCGAGCCCCGCCACCGGGACCTGGCTGCCGATGGCGAGCACCGGCGCGGACGCGGCCGCCGCCTCCTGGAGCGCGGCGAGCGACATCAGCGCGCCGGGCCCGGTGGAGAGCAGCAGCGGGGCCGCCTCGCCGGTGATCCGGCCGTACGCGTCGGCGGCGAAGCCCGCGTTGTTCTCGACGCGGAGGCCGACGTACCGGAGGGAGGAGCGGCGCAGGGCGTCGAACATGCCGAGGGCGTGCTGGCCGGGCAGTCCGAAGACGGTGGTGGCGCCGAGGCCGGAGAGGGTCTCGACGACGAGGTCACCGCCGGTGCGCCCGGGGGGCGGGTTGAGGGCCGCTTCCGTCTGAGCCGCGGTGGGCCGGAGCACGAGGTCGTGGTCGTGGGTCATGGGGTCCCTCGGGGCGTGGCGTGTCGGTCGGGTGCGGCCCGGTGGCCGGGCTGTGCCCACCCGTTCCGCCCCCGCAGAACGGTATGCCCACAGCCCGACAGCGGCGGGGCCGGGCCGGGCGACGGCCCGACCCCGCCCGCGCGCGGTTACTTCGCCTCGCGCGCCGCCGCGATCTGGCGGGACATGATCGTCGTCAGCTCGTACGCCGTGTGGGAGGCGGCCACCGCCGTGATCTCCGCGTGGTCGTAGGCCGGGGCGACCTCGACGACGTCGGCGCCGACGAGGTTGCAGGAGGCGAGGCCGCGGAGGATCTCCAGGAGCTCGCGGGAGGTCATGCCGCCGGCCTCGGGGGTGCCGGTGCCGGGGGCGTGGGCCGGGTCGAGGCAGTCGATGTCGATGGAGATGTAGAGCGGGCGGTCGCCGATGCGCTGGCGCAGCTGGTCGGCGACCTCGTCGGCGCCGCGGCGGTAGATGTCCGCGGAGGTGACGATGCCGAAGCCCATCTTCTCGTCGTCGGTCAGGTCCTGCTTGCCGTAGAGCGGGCCGCGGGTGCCGACGTGGGAGAGGGCGGAGGTGTCGAGGATGCCCTCCTCGACGGCCCGGCGGAACGGGGTGCCGTGGGTGTACTCGGCGCCGAAGTAGGTGTCCCAGGTGTCGAGGTGCGCGTCGAAGTGGAGCAGCGCGACCGGGCCGTGCTTCTTGGCGACGGAGCGGAGCAGCGGCAGCGCGACGGTGTGGTCGCCGCCGAGGGTCATCATGCGGGCGCCGGTGGCGAGCATGTCGTCGGCGGCGGCCTCGATGGTGTCGACGGCCTCGTTGATGTTGAACGGGTTGACGGCGATGTCACCGGCGTCCGCGACCTGGGCGAGGGCGAACGGGGAGGCGTCCTGCGCCGGGTTGTACGGGCGGAGCAGGCGGGACGCCTCGCGGATGGCGTTGCCGCCGAAGCGGGCGCCGGGGCGGTAGGAGACGCCGCTGTCGAAGGGGATGCCGACCACGGCGACGTCGGCGGTGCCGACCTCGTCGAGCCGCGGCAGACGGGCGAACGTCGCGGGACCGGCGTACCGCGGGATGCGGGACGAGTCGATCGGGCCGCGCGGGGTGTTCTGGTCGCTGCTGCTCATGGTCGGGATCCTCCTGAGGGGGGTGCGTCGGTGACGTTCGGGTCCGGCTCGACCGTAAGTGGCCCGAATTCGACATTGAAGTGTACGTTTCCTCCACTGATCCAGGCGAGTGATGTACGAAAGGGCCATCCGATGAGCGTTGTGGAGACCGTCACCACGCCCACCTCGCCCGCGCCGCCCGTCCCGCTCGCCGCGCTGCTCGCCCGCCGGGAGCTGGGGCTGCGGCTGCTCGTGGGCCCGGCGGACGGGTCGGACGCGTCGCTGCACTGGGTGCACACCTCCGAGATGGCCGACCCGTACCCGTATCTGCTCGGCGGCGAGCTGCTGATGACGGCGGGCGTGCAGCTGACGGACCCGGCGCGGTTCGTGGAGCGGGTGGTGGAGGCGGGCGCGGCGGCGCTCGGCTTCGGTGTGACGCCGGTGTGGGACACGGTGCCGCCGGCGCTCGTCGAGGCGTGCGAACGGCTCGGCCTGCCGCTCGTCGAGGTGCCGCCCGAGACCCCCTTCACCGCCGTCGCCCGCGCGCTGTGGCGGCTGATGGCGGAGGCCCGGCTGCACGAACTGCGCCGCGTCACCGAGGCCCAGCAGTCCCTGGCGACCGCCGCCGCCCGCCCGGCCCCGGTCCCCGCCGTGCTCGGCGCGCTCGCCTCCCGCCTCGGCGGGCGGGCCGTGCTCTTCGGTGCCGACGGCACGGAGTCGGCGGCGGCCGGCCGCGAGATCCCGGCGGCGGCGGCCCGCGCCCTCGCCGACCTCGCGGGTGTGGTCGGACCCCGGCCCGGCGGCCCGGCGTCCGCGAGCGGCGACGGCGAGGGCCTCCGGCTGGCCGCGTACGCGCTGGGCGGCGGGGACGGGCTGACGCTGGGCGTGGCGACGGAGCGGCGCGAGCCGGGCGCCCACACGATCGCGGGCGTCGCCGTCGTCCTGCTCTCCCTGCTCACCGCGCCGCACCGGGCCGCCGACGTGACGGCCCGCGACACGGCCCTGGTGCGGCTGCTCCTCGGCGCGACCCCACAGGACGCGGCGACCGCCCTGGACCCGGGGCCGTGGACGGTGGTGCACGCGCGGGGCGGGGACGGCACACCGTTCGCGGCCGCGAGCCTGGCGGCAGCGCTGGGCACCCCGCTGGCGGACCCGGGCGGGGGACCCGGCGCGAACCCCGGCGCCGCCCCGGGCGGGGGAACCGTCCGCCTTCTCCTGCCCGCCTCCTCCCCCGTCACCGCCCAGCCCGGCTGGACCCTCGGGGTGAGCGCTCCGGCCGGGCCCGCCGCGCTCGCCGCCGCCGACGCGCAGGCGGCCCGGGCGCTGCGCCGGGCCGAGGCGACGCGGGCGACGGTCGTACGGCACCGGGCCGCCGGGTTCGCCGGCCTGGTCGACCGGGACGAGGCGGCCGCGTACGCGAGCGAACTGCTCGCGCCGCTGACGCCGCCCCTGGCCGAAACCCTCCGCACCTGGCTCTCCCTGCACGGCAGCTGGGACCGGACGGCGGTGGCGCTGGAGATCCACCGGAACACCGTCCGGCAGCGGATCGCCCGGGTGGCGGCCCTTCTGGACCGGGATCTGGACGATCCGCACGTGCGGATGGAGCTGTGGTTCGCATTGCACTCGGTGGCCGACTCTGGACAGAGGGGTTGACCGGTCGGTAACTTCGTCTTCAACAAGGCTGAGCAAGCGCTTAGACAAGTACTGGAAGACTGGAACCGAAGGAGGCGGCTCGTGCGCCGTACCGTTTTCACCGAGGACCACGAGGCGTTCCGGGAGACCCTCCGCGCCTTCATCGAGGCCGAGGTCGTCCCCGTCTACGACGAGTGGTTCCAGGCCGGCCAGGCGCCCCGCGACTTCTACTACAAGCTCGGCGAGCTGGGCATCTTCGGCATCAACGTGCCGGAGGAGTTCGGCGGCGCGGGCCTGGACACGCACAAGTTCGAGGCCGTCCTGTACGAGGAGACCTCCCGCGCGGGCGTGGCCTTCGGCGGCTCCGGCGTGCACGTGCTGCTCGCCCTCCCGTACATCAAGATGCTCGCCACCGACGAGCAGAAGAAGCGTTACCTCCCGAAGTTCGTCACCGGTGAGGAGATGTGGGCCCTCGCGATGACCGAGCCGGGCACCGGCTCCGACGTCGCGGGCATGAAGACCACCGCCAAGCTCTCCGAGGACGGCACCCACTACGTCCTCAACGGCGCCAAGACCTTCATCACCGGCGGCGTGCACGCCGACCGCGTGATCGTCTGCGCCCGCACCTCCGCCCCGTCGGCCGAGGACCGCCGCTTCGGCATCTCCCTCTTCGCCGTGGACACCAAGTCCGAGGGCTACTCCATCGGCCGCAAGCTGGACAAGCTGGGCCTGCGCACCTCCGACACCGCCGAGCTCGCCTTCGTCGACGTCAAGGTGCCGGTCGAGGACCTGCTCGGCGAGGAGGGCAAGGGCTTCTACTACCTCGGCCACAACCTGGCCTCCGAGCGCTGGGGCATCGCCTTCGGCGCGTACGCGCAGGCCAAGGCCGCCGTCCGGTTCGCGCAGCAGTACGTCACGGACCGCACGGTCTTCGGCAAGCCGGTCGCGCACTTCCAGAACACCAAGTTCGAGCTGGCCGCGTGCCAGGCCGAGGTGGACGCCGCCGAGGCCGTCGCCGACCGCGCCCTGGAGGCCCTGGACGCGGGCGAGCTGACGCCGGCCGAGGCCGCCTCCGCCAAGCTGTTCTGCACCGAGGTCGCGCACCGCGTCATCGACCGCTGCCTCCAGCTGCACGGCGGCTACGGCTACATGAACGAGTACCCGATCGCCCGCCTGTACGCCGACAACCGCGTCAACCGCATCTACGGCGGCACCAGCGAGATCATGAAGTCGATCATCGCCAAGTCGATGGGCCTGTAAGTGCCCGAGGCGCACACGGCACTGGATGACCTGCTCGCTCTGCTCGACCTGGAGCGGATCGAGCAGGACATCTTCCGCGGCGAGTCCCGGCAGTCGATCGTCCCCCGCGTCTTCGGTGGCCAGGTGGCCGCCCAGGCGCTGGTGGCGGCGGGACGGACCGTCCCCGGCGACCGGCTCGCCCACTCGCTCCACGCGTACTTCCTGCGCCCCGGCGACCCGGGCGCGCCGATCGTCTACAACGTCGACCGGATCCGGGACGGCCGCTCCTTCACCACCCGGCGGGTGGTCGCGGTCCAGCACGGCCGGCCGATCTTCCACCTCGCGGCGTCCTTCCAGACGTACGAGGAAGGGCTCGACCACCAGGCGGACATGCCGCCCGCGCCCGACCCGGAGTCGCTGGCGACGCCCGCCGAGATGCTGCCCCGGCACCTCCCCCGCGAGGTCGCCGACCGGCTGATCGAGGCCCGCGCGGCCGTGGACATGCGCTATGCCGAGGTGCCCCCGTGGGGGACGGTCGGGCAGCCGCGCGAGCCGCGCTCGCAGGTGTGGTTCCGTACGAACGGCAAGCTCGCCGACGACCCGCTGCTGCACGTCGTCCTCGCCACGTACGTCTCCGACATGACCCTCCTGGACTCCGTCCTGCTCGCGCACGGGCGGGGCGGCTGGGCCGTCGGCGACGTCGTCGGGGCCTCGCTGGACCACGCGATGTGGTTCCACCGGCCGTTCCGGGCGGACGAGTGGCTCCTGTACGACCAGGAGTCGCCGACCGCGTCCGGCGGGCGCGGGCTCGGGCAGGCCCGGATCTACACGCAGGACGGGCGGCTCGCGATCTCCGTCATCCAGGAGGGTGTCGTTCGCGTTCCGCGCTGACGACCGGACATACCGTCCGACACGTGGCAGCGGAACATCCGGAAGCGCAACGGCCGGAGCAGGGCGAGAGCACCTTCACGGTCGTCGTGGCGGCGACGGCGAACCTCGGGATCGCCGTCGCCAAGGCCCTCGCCGGCCTGGTCAGCGGGTCCAGCGCGATGCTCTCCGAGGCGGCGCACTCGGTCGCCGACACCGTCACCGAGGTCCTGCTGCTCACCGCGCTCAAGCGCAGCGAGAAGCCGCCCGACGAGGACCATCCGCTCGGGTACGCGAGCGAGCGCTACGTCTGGGCGATGCTGGCCGCCGTCGCCACCTTCGTCGGCGGCGCGGTCTTCTCGGTCTACGACGGCATCCACACGCTCACGCACGGCGAGGACCTGGGCGACCCGCTCGCCTCGTACGTCGTGCTCGCCGTCGCCTTCGCCCTGGAGGGCTTCTCGCTGCGCACCGGGCTCCGTCAGGTCCGGGGAGAGGCGGCCCGCGCGAACGCGCCCTTCGCCCACTATCTGCGCCGGATGCCCGACACGACCGTCAAGGCCGTCGTGCTGGAGGACTCCGCCGCCCTCGTCGGCCTGCTGCTCGCCGCCGGCGGCCTGCTCGGCGCCCAGCTCACCGGCTCCGCCGTCTGGGACGGCGTCGCCTCGGTCCTGATCGGCCTGCTGCTCGTGTACGTGGCCTGGGTGCTCGGCCGCTCCAACGCGGAACTGCTCGTCGGCCGCCCGCTGCCGCGCGGGCTGCGCGAGGAGGTGCGGGCGGAGCTGCTCTCGGTCGAGCACGTGGAGGACGTGCTGGACCTGGTGACGCTGATCCAGGGCCCGGGAGAGGTGCTCGTGGCGGCGAAGGTCGACTTCAGGGACATCTCGTCGGCCGCGGAGATCGAGCTGGCCTGTGAGGAGGCGGAACGACGCCTGCGGGAGCGCTTCCCCTCGATCCGGCGGGTCTACCTGGACCCGACCCCGCCGGACCGGGATTGACGGCGACGGCGGGACGGGGCCGGGTCCGACACCCACCCGCGAAGACCGCGGACCGCGCCCGGTCGGCGGCCCGGCCCCCCGGGCCCGGCCGGCGCAGCCCCGTCAGCCGAGCAGCCCCGCCGCGTCCAGCAGGTACGCCGTCAGCGGCTCGTAGTAGCGCGGGTCCACGACGTGGTCGTCCAGCGGGATGGTGACCTGCATGGTGCCCTCCGCCTCGCCGAGGAACAGCGCCGGGTCGTTGCAGTCCGCGTAGCCCAGCGTGTCGATGCCCCGCTGGGCCGCGCGCCCCGCCCAGCCGTGGTCGGCGACGACCAGGTCCGGCGCGGGCTCGCCGAGCGCCTCCAGCGCGTCCAGGATCGCGTTCATCGGCTCCGGGGAGTGGGTGTGCCAGAGGCTGGCGCCCCGCTCGAAGACGGCGACGTCGGCGAACTGCACCACGTAACCCTCGTCGGCGGTCAGCCCGCCGGGGATCCGCACGATCTCGCAGCCCCGGGCCCGCAGGGCCGCGGCGACCCGGCTGTGCGCGTCGATCAGCGAGCCGGGGTGGCCGGTCGCGAAGAGGACCCGCTCGCGCGCGGACGCGGCCTTGGCGAGCCGGGCGGCCATCCGGTCGAGCGCGGCGACGGTCAGCTCCGGGTCGATCGTGTCCTGCCCGGCCCGGTGCGCCGGGTCGTCCACCACCCCGCACCGCTCCGCCATCACCGCGAGCACGTCCTGCTCGTCCGTCCACCGGTCCCCGAGCTCGAGCCCGAGCCAGTAGTGCCGGTCGCCGTTGGCGAGCTTCCGGTAGTGGCTGAGGTTGTTGTCCCGTGGCGTGGCCACGTCCCCGGCGATCCGGGTCCGGACGAGGTGCTCGACGAGGGCGGCGCGGCTGAGTATCGGCATGCGGCTTATTGTGCCGGGCGCCGGCCCCCGCCCGTACGGGCATTTCGCCATGCCCGCACGGGTCACCGGGCGGGGCCGCCGGCCCCCAGCGCCCCGAACGCCCCGTGCGCCAGGCTCCGCAGCAGCGACTCCATCGCCTCGCGGCCCAGCGGCGCGCCCAGGTGCGGGGTCGAGTTCAGCAGGCCGAAGACGGCGTGGACCGCCGCCCGGGCCTCGGACTCGGCCGCCGTCGGGTACAGCTCGCGCACGACCGTGACCCACAGCTCGACGTACTGGCGCTGGAGCTGGCGCACCCGCTTGCGGTCCTCGTCCTTGAGCCGGTCGAGTTCGCGGTCGTGGAGGGTGATGAGGGGGCGGTCGTCGAGGGCGAAGTCGATGTGGCCGTCGATGAGGGAGCCGAGGACGGCGCGCGGGTCGCCGTCGGATTCGGCCACGCGCATCCGGCCGCCGTCGAGGAGCCGCTCGCTGATGCCGACCAGCAGTTCGGCGAGCATCGCGTCCTTGCCGGGGAAGTGCCGGTAGAGCCCGGGGCCGCTGATGCCGACCGCGGCTCCTATCTCGTCGACGCCCACGCCGTGGAAGCCGCGCTCGGCGAAGAGACGCGCGGCTTCCTTGAGGATCTGCTGCCGGCGCGTCGGCGCGTCCGTCCGCGTGGGGCTCGTGGTCATGGGCCCAATTCTAGACAACCCCGTTAGCGGTCGTTAACCTGACTGACATACGTTAACGCTCATTAACCGAGCGGACCGACCGAGCAAGGGAGCTCGACGGATGCAGCAGGCACCTGTGCTGACGAGCGCGGCTGATCCCGCCTCGGCGGCCTGGCAGGCCAACGAGGCGGCCCACCACGAGCTGGCCGCGACCCTGCGCGCCAAGCTCGCCGCGGCCGCGCTCGGCGGCGGCGAGAAGGCCCGCGCCCGGCACACCGCGCGCGGCAAGCTGCTGCCGCGCGACCGCGTGGACACCCTCCTGGACCCGGGTTCGCCCTTCCTGGAGCTGGCCCCGCTCGCGGCGCACGGCATGTACGGCGACCAGGCCCCGGCGGCCGGCGTGATCGCGGGCATCGGCCGGGTCTCCGGCCGCGAGTGCGTGATCGTCGCCAACGACGCCACCGTCAAGGGCGGCACGTACTACCCGATGACCGTCAAGAAGCACCTCCGCGCCCAGGAGGTGGCCCTGGAGAACCGGCTCCCCTGCCTCTACCTGGTCGACTCCGGCGGCGCCTTCCTGCCGATGCAGGACGAGGTCTTCCCGGACCGCGAGCACTTCGGCCGGATCTTCTTCAACCAGGCCCGGATGTCCGGCGCCGGCATCCCGCAGATCGCCGCGGTGATGGGCTCCTGCACGGCCGGCGGCGCGTACGTCCCCGCGATGAGCGACGAGGCCGTGATCGTCCGCAACCAGGGCACGATCTTCCTCGGCGGCCCGCCGCTGGTGAAGGCCGCGACCGGCGAGGTCGTCACGGCGGAGGAGCTCGGCGGCGGCGAGGTGCACTCCCGCACCTCGGGCGTCACCGACCACCTCGCCGAGGACGACGCCCACGCGCTGCGGATCGTCCGGAACATCGTCGCCACGCTCCCCGAGCGCGGCCCGCTGCCCTGGTCGGTCGAGCCGGCCGAGGAGCCGAAGGCCGACCCGTACGGGCTGTACGGCGCGGTCCCGGTCGACTCCCGCACCCCGTACGACGTGCGCGAGGTCATCGCCCGCGTCGTCGACGGCTCGCGCTTCCAGGAGTTCAAGGCCGAGTACGGGCAGACGCTGGTCACCGGCTTCGCCCGGATCCACGGCCACCCGGTCGGCATCGTCGCCAACAACGGCATCCTGTTCGCCGAGTCCGCCCAGAAGGGCGCGCACTTCATCGAGCTGTGCGACCAGCGCGGCATCCCGCTGGTCTTCCTGCAGAACATCTCCGGCTTCATGGTCGGCAAGGCGTACGAGCACGGCGGCATCGCCAAGCACGGCGCCAAGATGGTGACGGCCGTGGCCACCACGCGCGTGCCGAAGCTGACGGTGGTGATCGGCGGTTCGTACGGCGCCGGCAACTACTCGATGTGCGGCCGGGCGTACTCGCCGCGCTTCCTGTGGATGTGGCCCAACGCCAAGATCTCCGTCATGGGCGGCGAGCAGGCCGCGTCCGTCCTCGCGACCGTCAAGCGCGACCAGCTCGGCGACGCGTGGAGCGCCGAGGAGGAAGAGGCGTTCAGGACGCCGATCCGCCAGCAGTACGAGACGCAGGGCAGCGCCTACTACGCGACGGCCCGGCTGTGGGACGACGGGGTCATCGACCCGCTGGAGACCCGGCAGGTGCTGGGTCTCGCCCTGACCGCGTGTGCCAACGCGCCCCTGGGTGACCCCCAGTTCGGCGTCTTCCGGATGTGAGGGACCCCATCACCATGCAGCACAGGCAGCACATGTTCGACACGGTGCTCGTCGCCAACCGGGGCGAGATCGCCGTCCGGGTCATCCGCACGCTGCGGGAGCTCGGCGTGCGTTCGGTCGCGGTCTACAGCGACGCGGACGCCGACGCCCGGCACGTGCGGGAGGCGGACACGGCGGTGCGGATCGGGCCGGCGCCCGCCGCGGAGTCGTACCTGAAGGTCCCCGCCCTCCTCGACGCGGCCCGCCGCACCGGCGCGCAGGCCGTGCACCCGGGCTACGGCTTCCTCGCCGAGAACGCGGGGTTCGCGCGGGCGTGCGCGGAGGCCGGCCTGGTCTTCATCGGGCCGTCCGCCGAGGCGATCTCGCTCATGGGCGACAAGATCCGGGCCAAGGAGACGGTGAAGGCCGCGGGCGTGCCCGTGGTGCCGGGCGCCGCCGACCCCGACATCGTCGACGCGGCCCGCGAGCTGGGCGCGCCCGTGCTGCTCAAGCCGAGCGCGGGCGGCGGCGGCAAGGGCATGCGGCTCGTCCGTGACCTGGCGGTCCTGGAGGACGAGATCGCGGCGGCGCGGCGCGAGGCGCGGTCCTCGTTCGGCGACGACACCCTGCTCGTGGAGCGGTGGATCGACCGTCCGCGGCACATCGAGATCCAGGTCCTCGCGGACGCCCACGGCAACGTGGTGCACCTGGGCGAGCGCGAGTGCTCGCTCCAGCGCCGCCACCAGAAGATCATCGAGGAGGCGCCGAGCGTCCTCCTCACCCCGGAGATCCGCGCGTCGATGGGCGCGGCGGCGGTCGAGGCGGCGCGGTCCTGCGGCTATGTGGGCGCGGGCACGGTCGAGTTCATCGTGCCGGGCGGCGACCCGTCCTCGTACTACTTCATGGAGATGAACACCCGCCTCCAGGTCGAGCACCCGGTGACGGAGCTCGTCACCGGCCTGGACCTGGTCGAGTGGCAGCTCCGGGTGGCCTCGGGCGAGCCGCTGTCCTTCTCCCAGGACGAGGTCCGGCTGGACGGCTGGGCGATCGAGGCGCGCATCTGCGCGGAGGACCCGGCGCGGGGCTTCCTGCCGTCGGGCGGCACGGTGCTCGCGCTGAACGAGCCGGCCGGTGCGGGCGTCCGTACCGACTCCGGACTCGCGGCGGGCACGGAGGTCTCGTCCCTCTACGACCCGATGCTGTCGAAGGTCATCGTGCACGCCGCCGACCGCCCGACGGCCCTGCGCAAGCTGCGCGCGGCCCTGGCCGGCACGGTCACCCTGGGCGTCCCGACCAACGCGGGCTTCCTGCGCCGACTGCTCGCCCACCCGGACGTGGTCGCGGGCGACCTCGACACGGGCCTGGTGGAGCGGGACGCGGAGAGCCTGGTCGACGGGTCGGTGCCGGACGAGGTGTACGCGGCGGCGGCGCTGCTGCGGCACTTCCCGCCGCCCACGGCCGCGCCGGGCGCCGCCTGGTCGGACCCCTTCGACGCCCGTACGGGCTGGCGCCTCGGCGGCGCCCCCGCGTGGACGGCGGTGGACTTCCGCGTCCCCGGCCACGAGCCGGTGACCGTCCGCGTGCGCGGCGAGGCCCGCGCGGCCGAGCTGCTGCTCGAAGGCGGAACGGCCGGCCGCGCCGCGCTGCTGGCACGCCCGGACGGCGCCCCGACCGCGGCCGGCGAGGTCGCCTTCCACCTCGACGACGTCACGCACCGCTTCACCGCCGTCCCCTCCCCGGACGGGCTGTGGCTCGGCCGCGACGGCGACTCCTGGCACGTCATGGACCACGACCCGGTCGCCGCCGCGCTCTCCGGCGCCCGGCACGGCGGGGCCGACACGCTCGCCGCGCCGATGCCCGGCACGGTCACCGTCGTGAAGGTGGCCGTCGGGGACGACGTCGTGGCCGGGCAGAGCCTGCTGGTGGTGGAGGCGATGAAGATGGAGCACGTCATCTCCGCGCCGCACGCCGGGACCGTCACCGAACTGGACGTCACGCCGGGCACGACCGTGGCCATGGACCAGATCCTGGCCGTGGTGACCCCGCACGAGGAGGAGACGGCATGACCGCCGAAGGTCTGGGCCTGCCGATGACCGTCGCCGGTCCGGCGCTGCCCGCGCGGGTGCGGATCCACGAGGTGGGGCCGCGCGACGGGCTGCAGAACGAGAAGACGGCCGTGCCGACCGAGGTGAAGGCGGAGTTCATCCGCCGCCTCGCCGCCGCCGGGCTCGACACCGTGGAGGCGACGAGCTTCGTGCACCCCAAGTGGGTGCCGCAGCTCGCCGACGCCGAGGAGCTGTTCCCGCAGGTCAAGGACCTGCCGGTACGGCTCCCGGTGCTCGTGCCGAACGAGCGCGGCCTGGACCGGGCGCTCGCGCTCGGGGCCCGCGAGGTCGCCGTCTTCGCGTCGGCGACGGAGTCCTTCGCGAAGGCCAACCTCAACCGGACCGTCGACGAGGCGCTCGCCATGTTCGCGCCGACCGTCACCCGGGCCATAGAGGCCGGGCTCAGGGTCCGCGGCTATCTGTCGATGTGCTTCGGCGACCCCTGGGAGGGCGCCGTCCCGATCGAGCAGGTCGTCCGCGTCACCAAGGCCCTCGCCGAGATGGGCTGCGACGAGCTGAGCCTCGGCGACACCATCGGCGTCGCCACCCCGGGCCACGTCGGGGCGCTGCTGACGGCGCTGAACGAGGCGGGGGTGCCCACCTCCCGTATCGCCGTCCACTTCCACGACACCTACGGGCAGGCGCTGGCCAACAGCTACGCCGCCCTGCAGCACGGCGTCACCGTCTTCGACGCCTCCGCGGGCGGCCTCGGCGGCTGCCCGTACGCCAAGTCCGCCACCGGCAACCTCGCCACCGAGGACCTGGTGTGGATGCTCCGCGGTCTCGGCATCGAGACCGGGGTCGACCTGGCCGCCCTCACCGCCACGAGCGGGTGGATGGCCGAACACCTGGGCCGGCCGAGCCCGTCCCGTACCGTCCGAGCGCTCTCCCACAAGGAGTCCTGAGCATGTCCCTCGACCACCGACTCTCCGAAGAGCACGAGGAACTCCGCCGTACGGTGGAGGAGTTCGCCCACGACGTCGTCGCCCCGAAGATCGGCGACTACTACGAGCGGCACGAGTTCCCGTACGAGATCGTCCGCGAGATGGGCCGCATGGGCCTGTTCGGGCTGCCGTTCCCCGAGGAGTACGGCGGCATGGGCGGCGACTACCTGGCGCTGGGCATCGCCCTGGAGGAGCTGGCCCGGGTCGACTCCTCGGTCGCCATCACCCTGGAGGCGGGCGTCTCGCTGGGCGCGATGCCGGTCTACCGCTTCGGTACGGAGGAGCAGAAGCGGGAGTGGCTGCCGAAGCTGTGCTCCGGCGAGATGCTCGGCGCCTTCGGCCTGACCGAGCCGGGCGCCGGCTCGGACGCGGGCGGCACCCGGACCACGGCCGTGCGCGACGGCGACCAGTGGGTCATCAACGGCTCGAAGTGCTTCATCACCAACTCCGGTACGGACATCACCGGTCTGGTCACGGTCACGGCGGTGACCGGCCGCAAGCCCGACGGCCGCCCGCTGATCTCCTCGATCATCGTCCCCTCGGGCACGCCCGGCTTCACGGTCGCCGCGCCCTACTCGAAGGTCGGCTGGAACGCCTCCGACACCCGCGAGCTCGCCTTCGACGACGTGCGCGTGCCGGTCGAGAACCTGCTGGGCGAGGAGGGCCGCGGCTACGCGCAGTTCCTGCGGATCCTGGACGAGGGCCGGGTCGCGATCGCCGCGCTCGCCACGGGTCTCGCGCAGGGCTGTGTGGACGAGTCGGTGAAGTACGCGAAGGAACGTCACGCCTTCGGTCGCCCGATCGCCGACAACCAGGCCATCCAGTTCAAGATCGCCGACATGGAGATGCGGGCGCACATGGCCCGGATCGGCTGGCGCGACGCGGCCTCCCGCCTCGTCCTCGGCGAGTCGTTCAAGAAGGAGGCGGCGCTGGCGAAGCTGTACTCGTCGACGGTGGCCGTCGACAACGCCCGCGAGGCCACCCAGATCCACGGCGGCTACGGCTTCATGAACGAGTACCCGGTGGCCCGCATGTGGCGCGACTCGAAGATCCTGGAGATCGGCGAGGGCACGAGCGAGGTCCAGCGGATGCTGATCGCACGGGAGTTGGGCCTGTCGGCCTGAGTCGGGAGCATGTCGATACGGCCCGCCGAGTACGACTCGGCGGGCCGTGGCCGTGTCGCCTTGTGTGCCGCTTCCGGCTCGTCTAGCCTCCCGGAGTCGTTCGTTCATTCGTCCGGGACAACCGAAGGCTCCGCGCCCGAGCCCGAAACCCGCCACCGGGGAATCGGAGAGCCAACGTGACCAGTGACGACACCGCCGACATCGTCGGGCGATTGCGCACCACGCTGGGATCAGGGGTGTGCGCGCCGGGAACCGACGGGTACGAGAGCAGCCTGGCGAGGATCTTCTTCCCGGACGCCGCCCGCCGGCGGCCCGCCTGCGTCGTGGCGCCCCGCTCGGCCGAGGAGGTCGCGGCCGTGTTGCGGGTCGCGGCGGAGACGGGAGCCGGGGTGACCGTGCGCGGCGGCGGTCTCAGCTCGAACTGCGTCGCCGACGGGGCCGTCATGCTCGACCTCTCGGAGCACCTGAACGAGGCCCGCGCGGACGGAGCCCGGGTGACCGTCGGCGGCGGAGCGACCGTGGCCACCATGCTCGGGGCCGTCGCGCCGGCAGGTCGTACGGTCCCGATCGGCGTCATCGGCCATGCCGGCCTGGGGATGGCGACACGCGGGGGCATCGGCTGTCTGACGAGGTCCCTGGGGCTCACCGTCGATCATCTCGTCGCGGCCGAACTCGTGCTCCCGGGCGGGGATCGCGTCCGCATCTCGGAGCGGAGCACGGGCGAGGAGGCCGACCTGTGGTGGGCGGTCCGGGGCGCCGCGCCCCTGGTCGGGGTGGTCACCTCCGCGACGTTCCGCACGCGCGAGACCGGTCCGGTCTGGGTGGACCGGGCGGTCGTGGGCCTGGACGGACTCGCCGCCTATTTCCGGGTGGCTCCCGAGCTGCCGCGGCACACCACCATGAGCGCGGTGCTCGGCCACACCGCCCTCTCGCCGGACGAACCGGTCCTGTTCCTCTACACCGCGTGCGCGAGCGGGGACGACGACGCCGCCGTCGCGCGGGCCAGGTCGGCGGCCTCGGCGGTCGTCGCGGGCGCGGGCTCGTCGCCGTTCTACCGGTCGGAGACCTCGGGCCGATACCCGGCCGGGCTGCCCGAGTTCGCCCTTCCCGGCGCCGGCGGCGCCGAGCCCGAACCGGTGCGGCTGCCCCGGCCCGGGGAGGACCGGCGCGGTTCGGTCTTCGGCAAAGCGGTCTTCACCGCCGCCACTCTCGACGCCGTGGCCGCCGACACCCTGGCGGAGCGGATGCGCGCGGCACCCACGCGCGCGTGCCAGATCGACTTCCAGCACACCGGCGGGGCCCTGGCCGACGTCGACGACACCGCCACCGCGTTCTGGGGCAGGACCGCGCAATGGAGCGTCCCGGTGAACGCGATCTGGGACGCCGACGCCGACGCGGGCGCCTGCAGGGCGTGGGCCCGCGACACCGTCCAGGCCCTGGCCGCGCACACCGTCGGGGTCTACAGCGTCGACCTGCGGCCGGACCTCCCCGAGTACGAGGCCGAGACGCGGGCGGCCTACGGCGGCAACCTGGCCCGGCTCCGGGCGCTTCAGCACCGCTACGACCCGAGGGGAGTGCTCGCGCCGCCTCTCCCGTGAGCCCGCGTGAGCCCCCGTCAGCCCGCTCCCCCGACCTGGGGGGCGGGCTTTCGCCGTTCCCAACCCACCCCTGTTGATCGAAGTGAGGTTAGGCTAACCTGCACTCGATAAGGTGAGGCTTACCTACCTCGGCCTGCCTCGATCCGTCCGACCCGTCCGGCCGCCGACCCCGGCACGTACCGAAAGCGACTTCGCCATGCCCAGCACCGCCCGAGCCACCACCCTCACCCGCCGCGGACTGCTCGCCGCGGGCGGCGCCCTCGGGCTCGGCGCCGCGCTCGTCGCCTGCGGCGGCAGCGACGAGAAGGGCGGCTCCGCCGCTCCCGCGGGCGGGAAGTCCGGCGCCTGGGAGTTCAAGGACGACCGGGGCACGACGGTGAAGCTGGCGTCCGTCCCGAAGAACATCGTCGCCTTCACCGGAACCGCCGCCGCCCTCAAGGACTTCGGCGTCGAGGTCAAGGGCGTCTTCGGCCCGACCACGGTCAAGGACCCGAAGACCGGCGAGGTGAAGGCGGACGTGCAGGCCGGCGACCTGGACGTCAGGAAGGTCACCGTCATCGGCAACGTGTGGGGCGAGTTCAGGATCGAGGAGTACCTGAAGCTCCAGCCCGAGGTCCTCATCACGGACATGTGGGAGAAGGACGCCCTCTGGTACGTGCCGGAGGAGCAGAAGGACAAGATCCTCAAGATCGCGCCGAGCGTCGCCCTGTGGGCCGCCGGGAAGTCGATGCCCGCCGTGCTCCAGCGCCACGTGGACCTCGCCGCCTCGCTCGGCGCCGACGTGAACAGCGCGCAGGTCAAGGCGGACAAGGCCCGCTTCGAGGCGGCCGCGGAGCGGGTCCGGAAGGCCGCGAAGGCGAAGAAGGGCATCAAGGTCCTCATCGGCTCCGGCGCCCCGGACACCTTCTACGTCTCCGCCCCGACCCGCCCGACCGACACCCTCTTCTTCCAGGAGCTGGGCGTCGACCTGATCGTCCCGGACAAGCTGGACCCGACCGGCTGGTTCGAGCTGCTCAGCTGGGAGAACGTCGACAAGTACAAGGCCGACGTCATCCTGCTCGACAACCGCACCTCGGCCCTGCAGCCCGACGCCCTGAAGGCCAAGCCGACCTGGGCCGCGCTGCCCGCCGTCAAGGCCGGCCAGGTCTTCCCGCGCGTCACCGAGCCCGTCTACTCGTACGCCAAGTGCGCCCCGCTCCTGGAGGACCTGGCCAAGGCCCTCGAGAACGCCAAGAAGGTGGCCTGACCCGCATGACGAACGCCGAGACCGCCCCGTTCCAGTTCTTCTCCCTCCAGGTCGACCGGACGAGGCGGCTCGGCCCGTCGCTGGTCCGCGTCACCTTCACCGGGGACGACCTCGTCGGCGACGAGCTGAAGGACTTCGCCGCCGGGGGCCGCGACCAGTCGCTCTCCCTCTTCCTGCCGCACCCGGGGCAGGACGCGCCGCTGCTTCCGCCGCTCGACGACCCGGACATGTACGCGGTCCTGGGCGCCTACCGGGCCATGCCGCACGACGAGCGGGCCGTGATGCGCTCGTACACCGTCCGCGCGCAGCGCACGGCGCCGGACGGCCGCACCGAGGTCGACATCGACTTCGCTCTCCACGAGGATGGTGGGCCCGCCTGCCGCTGGGCCCAGCGCGCCGAAGCCGGCGACCGGGTGGTCGTGCTCGGGCCGGCCGTGGCGGACAACACCGGCGTGCGCTTCCGGCTGCCCGACGACGCCGACTCCGTGCTGATCTGGGGCGACGAGACGGCCCTGCCGGCCGCCTCCGCGATCCTGGAGTGGCTGCCGGCCGAGACCCGTGCCCACGTCTACCTCGAAGTCCCCTACTCCGGGGACCGCATGGAGCTCGCGACCGAGGCCGACGCGACGATCACCTGGCTGGTGCGGGAGGAGGGCGCGCCGTCCGCCGTCGAGGCGATCGCGGCCGCCGCGCTGCCCGGCGCCGACCCGTACGTCTGGATCGCGGGCGAGTCCGGCGCGGTGAAGGCGCTGCGCCGGCACTTCGTACGCGAACGGGGCCTCGACCGGCGGCGGGTGACGTTCGTCGGCTACTGGCGCAAGGGCCTGTCGGAGGACGCCCTGCGCGAGGTCCCGGACGAGACCCAGGAGGACGCGTAGGACCCGGACACCCCCGCATACCCCCCACAGGGCCAACGGCCCCTCGACCCGCCCGGGTTGAGGGGCCGTTGGCGTGCATATGAACTTAGGTTAGGCTAACCTTACTTTCACCACCTCGACCGACCGCGTCCCCCACACCCGGAAGGGCACCCGCATGCGCTCGCACCTGCTCAACGACACCACGGCGGACGTCTACCGACGAACCGTCACCGAAGGAGTCGAGCGGGTGGCGAGGAAACTCGCCACGGCGCGCGGGCCGTTCACCGGCGTCACGCCCGCCGAACTCGCCCCCGTCGTCGACGCCGTCGACCTCGACCGGCCGCTCGGCGACGCGTCCGCCGCCCTCGACGAGCTGGAGGACGTCTACCTCCGCGACGCGGTCTACTTCCACCACCCCCGCTACCTGGCGCACCTCAACTGCCCGGTGGTCATCCCCGCCGTCCTCGGCGAGGCCGTGCTCTCCGCCGTCAACTCCTCGCTCGACACCTGGGACCAGAGCGCCGGCGGCACCCTGATCGAACGCCGGCTGATCGACTGGACGGCCGGCCGGATCGGCCTCGGGCCGCTCGCCGACGGCGTGTTCACCAGCGGCGGCAGCCAGTCCAACCTCCAGGCCCTGCTGCTCGCCCGCGAGGAGGCGGGCACCTCCGACCTCTCCAGGCTGCGCGTCTTCGCCTCCGAGTGCAGCCACTTCAGCGTCGTGAAGTCGGCCGGGCTGCTCGGCCTCGGCCGGAACGCCGTCGTGTCGATCCCGGTCGACCGGAACCGCCGGATGCAGTCCGTGGTCCTCGCCGCCGAGCTGGCGGCCTGCCGCGCCGAGGGCCTGATCCCGATGGCGGTCGTCGCCACCGCCGGCACCACCGACTTCGGCTCGATCGACCCGCTGCCGGAGATCGCCGCCCTCGCGGCCGAGTACGGCGCGTGGATGCACGTGGACGCGGCCTACGGCTGCGGGCTGCTCGTCTCGCCGACCCGCCGCCACCTCCTGGACGGCATCGAGCGGGCCGACTCGGTCACCGTCGACTACCACAAGTCCTTCTTCCAGCCAGTGAGTTCCTCCGCCCTGCTGGTCCGCGACGGCGCCACGCTGCGGCACGCGACCTACCACGCGGACTACCTCAACCCGCGGCGCACGGTGGCCGAGCAGATCCCCAACCAGGTCGACAAGTCCCTCCAGACCACCCGCCGCTTCGACGCCCTCAAGCTGTGGCTGACCCTGCGCGTCATGGGCGCCGACGGCGTCGGCGGACTCTTCGACGAGGTCTGCGACCTGGCCCGGGCCGGCTTCGAGCTGCTCGCCGCCGACCCGCGCTACGACGTGGTGGTGGAACCGCAGCTGTCGACGCTCGTCTACCGGTACGTCCCCGAGCACGTCACCTCGCCCGCCGACATCGACCGCGCCAACCTCCACGCCCGCAAGGCCCTCTTCGCCTCCGGCGAGGCCGTGGTGGCCGGCACGAAGGTCGACGGGCGCCAGTACCTGAAGTTCACCCTGCTCAACCCCGAGACGACGGTGGCCGACATCGCCGCCGTCCTTGACCTGATCGCCGGCCACGCCGAGCAGTACCTGGGAGAGACCCTTGTCCACGCCTGAGACGACGCCCGACGTCCACCGCGAGCGCACGTACGACTTCATCGGCATCGGGCTCGGCCCCTTCAACCTCGGCCTCGCCTGCCTCACCGAGCCCATCACCGAGCTGACCGGGCTCTTCCTGGAGTCCAAGCCGGACTTCGAGTGGCACTCCGGCATGTTCCTGTCCGGCGCCCACCTCCAGACGCCCTTCATGTCCGACCTGGTCACCCTCGCCGACCCGACCTCCCCCTACTCCTTCCTCAACTACCTGAAGGAGAAGGGCCGGCTGTACTCGTTCTACATCCGCGAGAACTTCTATCCGCTCCGCACGGAGTACAACGACTACTGCCGCTGGGCCGCCGGCAAGCTGTCGTCGATCCGCTTCTCGACGACGGTGACCTCGGTCTCGTACGACGAGAGCGGCGAGCTGTACGTGGTGGCCACCGAGCGCGGCGAGACGTTCCGCGCCCGCCGGCTCGTGCTCGGCACCGGCACCCCGCCGTACGTCCCCGAGACCTGCCGGGACCTCGGCGGTGACCTGATCCACAACTCGCGCTACCTCCCGAACCGCGAGGCGCTCCAGCGGAAGAAGTCGATCACCCTGGTCGGCAGCGGCCAGAGCGCCGCCGAGATCTACTACGACCTCCTCAGCGAGATCGACACGCACGGCTACCGGCTCAACTGGGTGACCCGCTCCCCGCGTTTCTTCCCGCTCGAATACACCAAGCTCACCCTGGAGATGACCTCTCCGGACTACATCGACTACTTCCGCGCCCTGCCCGAGCGGACCCGCTACCGCCTGGAGCGCGAGCAGAAGGGCCTCTTCAAGGGCATCAACGGCGACCTCATCGACGCCATCTTCGACCTGCTCTACGAGAAGAACCTGGCCGGCCCGGCGCCCACCCGGCTGCTCACCAACTCCGCGCTGCACTCGGCCGCGTACGACGAGGCCACCGGCACGTACACGCTCGGCTTCCGCCAGGAGGAGCAGGAGAAGGACTTCACCCTGGAGACCGAGGGCCTGATCCTCGCCACCGGCTACAAGTACACCGTCCCCGCCTTCCTGGAGCCGGTCGCGGACCGGCTCCGCCGGGACTCGCGGGGCCGCTTCGACGTGGCACGCAACTACTCGATCGACACCACCGGCCGCGGGGTCTTCCTGCAGAACGCCGGCGTGCACACCCACTCGATCACCTCGCCCGACCTGGGCATGGGGCCGTACCGCAACGCCTACATCATCGGCGAGATGCTGGGCACCGAGTACTACCCCGTCGAGAAGACCATCGCCTTCCAGGAGTTCGCGGCATGAGCGCCCCCACCGCCACCGTCCACATACGCCCGCTCGACCCCCTCAGGGACGCCGAGCTGATCCACCCCTGGGTCACCCACCCCAAGGCCGCGTTCTGGATGATGCAGGACGCGAAACTGGAGGACGTCGAGCGCGAGTACATGGCGATCGCCGCGAACCCGCACCACGACGCCTTCGTCGGCAGCGTGGCCGGCGAACCCGCCTTCCTCATGGAGCGGTACGACCCCGCGAAGGCCGAGCTGGTCGGCCTGTACGAGGCGGAGCCCGGCGACGTCGGCATGCACTTCCTCGTCGCGCCCACCGACACGCCCGTGCACGGCTTCACCCGCCTGGTGATCACCGCCGTGATGCGCGAGCTGTTCGCCGACCCGGCGACCGCCCGCGTGGTCGTCGAGCCGGACGTACGCAACACGGCCGTGCACGCGCTCAACGCGGCCGTCGGCTTCGTGCCGGCCCGCGAGATCCGGAAGCCGGAGAAGCAGGCGCTGCTGAGCTTCTGCACCCGCGCGCAGTTCGAGGCCGCGACGGCCGCGACGGAGGTGTCCGCGTGAACCGCGTCGCCACGAACCCCGTCGCCGTGGACCCCGCCGCCACGAACTCCGCCGCCGTGGACCCCGCCGCCACGAATCCCGCCGCCGTGAACCCCGTCGACCACCTCACCCCCGCCCGCTGGGCCGACGCCAACCGCGCCCTGATCCGCAAGGGCCTCGCCGAGTTCACCCACGAGCGGCTCCTCGACCCGCAGGAGCTGGGCGACAGCCGCTACCTGGTCCTCAGCGACGACGGCCGCACCGAGTACCGCTTCACCGCCGACCGCTTCGCCCTCGACCACTGGCAGGTCTACCCCGAGTCGATCAGCCGCCACCGGGGCAGCGAGCAGCTCCCGCTCGACGCGCTCCAGTTCGTCATCGAGCTGCGCGGCTCGCTCGGCCTCAGCGACGAGATCCTGCCGGTGTACCTGGAGGAGATCTCCTCCACCCTGGCCGGTACGGCCTTCAAGGCGACCAAGCCGCAGATGCCGGCCGCCGAGCTGGCCCGGGCCGGCTTCCAGGCGATCGAGACCGGGATGACCGAGGGCCACCCCTGCTTCGTCGCCAACAACGGGCGGCTCGGCTTCGGCGTCGACGAGTACCGCGCCTACGCCCCCGAGGCGGCCGCCCCGGTCCACCTGGTGTGGCTGGCGGCGCACCGCGACCGCGCCACCTTCACGGCGGGCGCCGGCATCGACTACGAGAGCTTCGTGCGCGCCGAGCTCGGCGACGCGGCCGTCGACGGCTTCGCCGCCACCCTCGCCGCCCGCGGCCTGGACCTCGCCGACTACCTCCTGATGCCGGTCCACCCCTGGCAGTGGTGGAACAAGCTGTCCGTCACCTTCGCCGCCGAGGTCGCCCAGGAGCGCCTGGTGTACCTGGGCGAGGGGCAGGACGCTTACCTGGCACAGCAGTCCATCCGTACCTTCTTCAACACCTCCGACCCGGCCAGGCACTACGTGAAGACGGCCCTGTCCGTCCTCAACATGGGCTTCATGCGGGGCCTCTCGGCCGCCTACATGGAGGCCACGCCCGCCATCAACGACTGGCTGGCCGGGCTCGTCGACGCCGACGCCACCCTGCGGGCGGCGCGCTTCTCGATCATCCGCGAGCGGGCCGCGGTCGGCTACCGGCACCTGGAGTACGAGGCCGCCACCGACCGCTACTCCCCCTACCGCAAGATGCTCGCCGCGCTCTGGCGCGAGTCCCCCGTTCCGTCCCTCGCGGCGGGCGAGCGGCTCGCGACCATGGCCTCGCTGCTGCACACCGACCACACCGGCGCGTCCTTCGCGGGCGCCCTGATCAAGGAGTCGGGCCTGGCGCCGACGGAGTGGCTGCGCCGCTACCTGGACGCCTACCTCCTCCCGGTGCTGCACAGCTTCTACGCGTACGACCTGGTCTACATGCCGCACGGCGAGAACGTGATCCTCGTCCTCGACGAGCGCGGCGCCGTCTCCCGGGCGATCTTCAAGGACATCGCCGAGGAGATCTGCGTGATGGACCCGCACGCGGTCCTGCCGCCCGCGGTGGAGCGGATCCGCGCCGAGGTCCCCGAGGACATGAAGCTGCTGTCCGTCTTCACGGACGTCTTCGACTGCTTCTTCCGCTTCCTCGGCGCCACGCTCGCCGCCGAGGGCGTGGTGGCCGAGGACGACTTCTGGCGCGCGGTCGCCGCCTGCGTGAAGGACTACCAGGACGCCCACCCGGAACTGGCGGACCGCTTCGCGCAGTACGACATGTTCGCGGACACCTTCGCCCTCTCCGCGCTCAACCGCCTCCAGCTGCGCAACAACCGCCAGATGGTCGACCTGGCGGACCCGTCGGCGGCACTCCAGCTGGTCGGCGACCTGGTGAACCCGATCGCCCGGTTCGCCTGATCCCCAGAGCGGGCGCGGCCCCGGCGGAGTCACGGACCTCCGCCAGGCCGCGCCTCCCCCCTCCGATCAGGCGATTACGTTGCGTCACCAGTGAAGCCTCGTCGACTACTCACAGACGCCGTGGGAGCTTGACCCCGTGATGACTCGAATCGCTCGCGGCCTCGCCGGAACAGCGCTGGTCATGGCCCTCGCCGCGACCACCGCCTGCGGAGGCGGTGGCGGAGACGACACCCAGACGGACACCCCGGAGACCCCGGACACGTCGACGACGGCGCCGGATCCGGATCCGAACAGCACCCTGGGGAAGACATTCCCGGGGAAGGGCGGGGGCGGCGGATCCGCGTCGATCCGCGTGCCGACGAGCAAGGTGGGCGAACCGACGGGCGGGAAGGTGACGGTCCACAACGCCTCCGACCAGCCCATGAACATCGCGGCGCCCCAGGCGACCACCGACAGCTCCGACATGGGCGACGGAGCGGCAAATCTCGGCACCTGCACCGGCACGCTGGCCCCCGGCGAGGAGTGCGAGATCGACTTCCAGTTCACGCCGTACCAGGCGGGGTCCTACTCCGGAACGCTGACCTACGAGACCTCGCAGGGTGAAACGGTCAGCGTGCCCTTCTCCGGGGAAGCGGTGAGCGACGCACCCACGGAGACCGAGACGTCCGAGCCCACTCCCTCCACCGAGACGTCCGAGACCGAGCCGCCCGAGCCGACGCCGTCCGAGTCCGAACCCGAGCCCGAACCCGAGGTCAGTTGAAGTCCGACGACGTCAGCGCCACGCGCACCGTGTCGTCGTCGGGCAGCACGACCGTCATGTGGTCCCCGTAGGGCTCGCGGTAGGAGACCAGGTAGAAGTGGGACGGAGACTTCGTGATCAGGAGAAATCCGGTGTACCGGTGCCGGTACGGCCCCCTGCTGGTGCCCACGTCCTTGTAATCGATGCCCTTCGCCTCGTGCATGATCGGGATGCGTGAGTAGACCACCACGGGCATGCTCGCCCTGCTTCCGCCCTTGATGGCCGCCTCGGCGTCGGAGCGCCCCGCGTCGACCACGTACCGGGACAGACCGAAGAACAGGCTCATGGCCAGCAGCCCGATCAGCAGCGTGCCGCCCGCGATCCACATCCGGTTGGCGGTCTCCTCGCGCCGGCCCGCTTGGGCCGCACTCCACTGAAGACGCTGCTGTACGGCGAAGAACGCCAACGTGGCGCCCAGAGCCACCACGAGGCACGGAACGTACCGGGTCCCCCACCAGCCCGCCGGGAGGGCTGTCGGGATCCGCAGCCCGAAGAAGACCGGAAACCCCAGCATCGTCATGAGAAGGCCGACGGCGAGGAACCACCGGCACGCCGTGCGGCGCCGGTACTCGTTCCCCGGCCGGGCCAGCACATGGCCGATCCGGCCGAGCACGAGCAGCACCACCAGTCCGCAGACCAGCAGGAACCACACCGGACCGAAGACGGCCTTCGGGCTCTTGGCCAGGTACGCCTGGACGGACAGCTGGAGATCCGCCGGCGGCACACCGTAGGCCGCGTAGTAGGCGTCGGTGTACACGCTGCCGAAGTAGTACAGCAGGCCGATGACGGCGGTCCCGGGCGCCACCACGTACGCCGCCTTGTCGAGGAACGACACCTTCGGGGACGGAGGCGCCGGCGCGGGCGCTTGCGCCTGCGCGGGCTTCTTTCCTCGCGGCACGGGCATGCCGTCAGTCTCCGCGCCGCCTCCCGGCCCCGCACGCAGGGCGCGCCACCCGACTGACCCCCGAACAGCCCAGGTGTAGACCAATTGGGCCATCCAGAGGTGTGATCACGCCCTCTCCTGCCCGAAATCGGGCAGGATTCTTGCAATGCCCCACCCTCACCCCGCAATATTCACGGGTGCTCGAACGCCGACCGTCGCACGACGACCTCATCGACCACCTGGTCCGCAGCACCGCGCTCCAGCGCGGTGAGGCCGCCCGGGTGGTGCTCGACGTGCTGGCCTACTTCGACGAGTCGGCCGAGGACTTCGTCCGGCGCCGCCACCGCGAGCTGCAGTCCGGCGGCGCGGTGAACGCGGAGATCTTCGAGCGGATCGCGGCCGAGCTGCCGCACCGCGCCGTGGCGCCACCGGAGCTCTCGCTCCGGCAGCTGCGCCGCATCGTCTACGGCTGATACGGCTGATACGGCAGCTACGGCTGAGCACACCCAACAGACTTCGGAGGGGTAACACCTTTATGTGCGGAATCGTCGGTTACATCGGCAAGCGCGACGTCGCTCCCCTGCTGCTCGAAGGACTGCAGCGGCTGGAGTACCGGGGTTACGACTCCGCCGGCATCGTCGTCACCAGCCCCAAGGCCGCCGGCCTGAAGATGGTGAAGGCCAAGGGCCGGGTCCGCGACTTGGAGGCCCGCGTCCCCAAGCGCTTCGCGGGCACGACCGGCATCGCGCACACCCGCTGGGCCACCCACGGCGCCCCGAGCGACGTCAACGCGCACCCGCACCTCGACCCCGAGAACAAGGTCGCCGTCGTCCACAACGGCATCGTCGACAACGCGGCCGAGCTGCGCGCCAAGCTGGAGGCCGACGGCGTCGTCTTCGCGTCCGAGACCGACACCGAGGTGATCACCCACCTGATCGCCCGCTCCCAGGCCGACACCCTGGAGGAGAAGGTCCGCGAGGCCCTCAAGCACATCGAGGGCACGTACGGCATCGCCGTCATGCACGCCGACTTCAACGACCGCATCGTGGTGGCCCGCAACGGCTCCCCGGTCGTCCTCGGCATCGGCGAGAAGGAGATGTTCGTCGCCTCCGACGTCGCCGCCCTGGTCGCCCACACCCGCCAGGTCGTCACCCTCGACGACGGCGAGATGGCCACCCTGAAGGCCGACGACTTCCGCACGTACACCACCTCCGGCGCGTCCACCAACGCCACCCCGGAGACCGTGGAGTACGAGGCCGCCTCCTACGACATGGGCCTCCACGACACGTACATGCACAAGGAGATCTCCGAGCAGCCCGACGCGGTCGACCGCGTGCTGCGCGGCCGGATCGACGACCGCTTCTCCACCGTGCACCTCGGCGGCCTGAACCTGGACGCCCGCGAGGCCCGCTCCATCCGCCGGATCAAGATCCTCGGCTGCGGCACCTCGTACCACGCCGGTCTCATCGGCGCCTCCCTCATCGAGGGCATGGCCCGCATCCCGGCCGACGCCGAGCCGGCCTCCGAGTTCCGCTACCGCAACCCGGTCGTCGACCCCGACACCCTCTACATCGCGGTCTCCCAGTCCGGCGAGACCTACGACGTGCTGGCCGCCGTCCAGGAGCTCAAGCGCAAGGGCGCCCGGGTCCTCGGTGTCGTCAACGTCGTCGGCTCCGCGATCGCCCGCGAGGCGGACGGCGGCGTGTACGTGCACGCCGGCCCCGAGGTCTGCGTCGTCTCCACCAAGTGCTTCACCAACACGGTCGTCGCCTTCGCGCTGCTCGCGCTGCACCTCGGCCGCATCCGCGACCTGTCCGTCACCGACGGCAAGCGGATCATCGAGGGCCTGCGCAAGCTGCCCGGCCAGATCGAGGAGATCCTCAAGACCGAGGACGAGATCAAGAAGCTGGCGAAGGAGTACGCGGGCGCCCAGTCGATGATGTTCATCGGCCGCGTCCGGGGCTACCCGGTCGCCCTGGAGGCCTCCCTCAAGCTGAAGGAGATCTCCTACATCCACGCCGAGGCGTACCCGGCCTCCGAGCTGAAGCACGGCCCGCTCGCCCTCATCGAGCCGGCCCTGCCGACGGTCGCGATCGTCCCCGACGACGACCTGCTGGAGAAGAACCGCGCCGCCCTGGAGGAGATCAAGGCCCGCAGCGGCCCGATCCTCGCGGTCGCGCACCAGCCGCAGGAGAAGGCCGACCACACCATCGTGGTGCCGAAGAACGAGGACGAGCTGGACCCGATCCTGATGGGCATCCCGCTCCAGCTCCTCGCGTACCACACCGCGCTCGCCATGGGCCGCGACATCGACAAGCCGCGGAACCTGGCCAAGTCCGTCACGGTCGAGTAGCGGGACCGCCGGGCCTGTCCCCCGGCCCCCGCCACCGGGCCTGTCCCCCGGTGGTCGACCGGACACGACAGCGGTCCCCCTGCATCCCAGGTGCAGGGGGACCGCTGCTTTTCGCCCTTACGGGTAGGGGTCAGCTCGCCGCCGCCGCGCCCCGCGAGCCGCGGGCCAGGGAGGTCGGCCAGCCGGCCACCGCCGCCGTCGCGCCGTACCAGGCCGCGAGGCCCGCGACCGTGGCCACCCAGCCGCCGGCCTTGCCGAGGCCCGCGTTGTCGGCGAAGGCGCCGATGCCGAGCAGCAGCAGGGCTACGAAGAGGAGCCCGTACACGCCCTGGCCGAACAGTCCGCTGCCGCCGGCGGCCATCGTCAGCGTGAGCGCCAGGAGCGCCCACAGCAGCAGGAAGAGTCCGGTGGCCTCGGCGGAGGCGTGGGCGCCGACGGCGGTGCCCCAGGTGAACCAGAAGGCGCCGAGGGCCGAAAAGGCCGTGCCCTCACCGGTGTTGCCGGCGCGCAGGGCCAGCAGGCCGACGAGGAAGAGCGCTACACCGCCGACCCAGGTGGCGAGCCCGCCGGCGTCCGCCGCGCCGACGTGGTCGACCACGCCGGTGGAGCCGATGCCGAAGGCCAGCAGGGTCAGTCCGAGTGCGAGGTTTCCGAGGGTGGAGGTGGTGTTTCCCGCGGCGGCTTCATTGGACACGGCGGGCTCCCTTCAGGTGTGCAGTTGTACTGCTTGGACTGCTTTGTTCCGGTGCTCTTTATGTACCCTTCACAAGCGCACAATTCACCTGAGGAAGGCCGAAATTATGGCCGGAACAAGGGAGTTGGGAGAGGCTCGTGTGACAGCTCGCGTGCCGGATCGGGCGACGGCCCGGGATCCGGACTACGGGATCACGACCACCGGGCGCTGCGCGCGGCGCGCCAGGCGGCCGGCCACCGAGCCGAAGATCCGGCCGACGATGCCGTGCGTCCCGCCGACCACGATCGCGTCGGCCGCGTACTCCTTGCCGACCTCCTCCAGCTCGTGGCAGATGTCGCCACCGCGCTCGACGAGGATCCACGGCACCTCGGAGAGGTGGTCCGCGCAGGCCAGCTCGAGACCCAGGACCTCGGTGCGGTGGTCCGGGACGTCGACGAAGACGGGCGGCTCGCAGCCGGCCCACACGGTGGTGGGCAGCCGGTTGGCGACATGCACGATGATCAGGCCGGATCCGGAGCGGCGGGCCATGCCGATGGCGTAGGCGAGGGCGCGCTCACTGGACGTCGATCCGTCGAAGCCGACGACGACACCGTGCCGGAAGGCCGGGTCGCAGGCGTGACGTGGCTGTTCCACCGCGAGGGGGTCGACCGTGGAGTCGGCGACGCGCTTGCGGTCCGCGGGTTCGGGGAATTCGTGACCGGCCATCGGTGTCTCGGCGAAGAGGGTCCTGACGGGAGGGACGGAAAGGACAGGGAGCGGAACAACGGTTGGCTGTTGGCTTGGCTGCGGAGCTGTGTCCGGGAATCATCTTCCCAAGCCCATACCCCCAAGGGTACGGCGACACTCCTCCCGAGCCCAGGGGCGCCGCCGGGGTCCCCTTACGGCGCTCCATACGGCGCTCCAGGAGAATGCACGAGCCCCGCGCGGAGCGCAATGCCGGTTGTGCCCTACAGGTGTCCGTACGGGGGCCAAACGGACGTGTTCCCCAGTGACCGGAACGTTCCGCTCCTCGTTCCCACAGGTCAACGCCACCGTCGCAGGGAGCCCGCCCGTGCCTTCACCGTCACCCGCCGACACCCGACCCGACCTCCACGCCGTCCGCGACCTCCACACGGCGGAGACGGTCACCGCCGTGATCGCGCCCCCGGGCCCCCGCGCGCGCCGTCGGGCGCCGGAGCCGCCGCAGCCGGGCGGCACGGGAGGCGGCGCGGCAGGCGCCACGGCGGGCGGCACGAGCTCCGGCACGGGATCCGGCACGGGATCCGGCACGGGCGGTGCCGGGGCCGAGGCGGCGAACGACGTCGTGCGATGGGGCGTCTTCTGCTGTGTGCTCGTCCCGGTCGTGCTCCTGGTCTACGGGACGAGCCTGGGCGGCGCGGCCGGCACCGCGCTCGGGCTCGCCGCCGTGACGGCCGCCTGCCGGGTGCTGCTGCGCCGGGCGGAACGCGGGCTGCGGGCCGAGGGGTCGGACGCCGCGCGGGACCAGTGGGGCCGACGGGACCGGCCGGACCGGCGGGACCACTCGCGGAGTTGACATGCTCGTACAGCCGATCCCGTATGTTTTCAGCCAACTTCCAGGGATCATCCGAACCTTGGCCGAAGTACGCTCAACCCGCATAGGGCCAGGCATGACCGCCCTCGACCGCCGCCGGCGATCGAACGCTTCGCGCCAAGTTGCCATGTCGACAATGTGCCGGAAGGAGAAGTTGTCACGACGGTGCCACGGGACGCAGTAGATTCGATCATGGATACCGAAGACTGGGGTCTCGCGCAAAACCGAGGGGAAACGTGGCACATCCACATGACCAGGGAGACGCCAACACCGAGGGGGGCTTAGCGTCATGAGCCAGGACTCCGTCGCACCGGAGGCACGGAAGCTGTCCGGGCGCCGCCGTCGCGAAGTCGTCGCGGTACTGCTGTTCAGCGGTGGCCCCATCTTCGAGAGCTCGATCCCGCTCTCCGTATTCGGCATCGACCGCCAGGACGCGGGGGTGCCGCGCTATCGGCTGCTCGTATGCGCCGGTGAGGAAGGGCCCCTGCGGACCACGGGCGGCCTCGAACTCTCCGCGCCGTACGGCCTGGAGGCGATCAGCCGGGCCGGCACCGTCGTGGTGCCCGCCTGGCGCTCGATCACCTCGCCGCCGCCGCCGGAGGCGCTCGAAGCGCTCCGCCGGGCGCACGAGGAGGGGGCGCGGATCGTCGGCCTGTGCACGGGCGCGTTCGTGCTCGCCGCGGCCGGGCTGCTCGACGGCCGGCCGGCGACGACGCACTGGATGTACGCGCCGACGCTCGCGAAGCGCTATCCGTCGGTCCACGTGGACCCGCGGGAGCTCTTCGTCGACGACGGCGACGTGCTGACGTCCGCCGGCACGGCGGCCGGAATCGATCTGTGTCTGCACATCGTGCGGACCGACCACGGCACGGAGGCCGCGGGCGCCCTGGCGCGCCGGCTGGTCGTCCCGCCGCGGCGCAGTGGCGGCCAGGAGCGCTATCTCGACAGGTCTTTACCCGAGGAGATCGGCGCCGACCCGCTCGCCGAGGTCGTCGCCTGGGCCCTGGAGCACCTCCACGAGCAGTTCGACGTGGAGACGCTGGCGGCCCGTGCGTACATGTCACGGCGGACCTTCGACCGCCGGTTCCGCTCGCTGACGGGCTCCGCGCCGCTGCAGTGGCTGATCACCCAGCGGGTGCTCCAGGCACAGCGGCTGCTCGAGACCTCCGACTACTCGGTCGACGAGGTCGCGGGCCGCTGCGGCTTCCGCTCGCCGGTCGCCCTGCGCGGGCACTTCCGGCGGCAGCTGGGCTCCTCGCCGGCCGCCTACCGGGCCGCGTACCGGGCCCGGCGGCCGCAGGGCGAGGGCGGCGGTGCGGCGGTGCTCGACGCGGTCGTCCCGGCGCAGGCCCAGGCCGGCGCCCCGCCGATGGTGCGCCG
This sequence comes from Streptomyces sp. NPDC003943, assembly GCF_053605265.1. Classification (NCBI taxonomy): domain Bacteria; kingdom Bacillati; phylum Actinomycetota; class Actinomycetes; order Kitasatosporales; family Streptomycetaceae; genus Streptomyces; species Streptomyces sp. NPDC003943. The sequence continues at coordinate 38,287 of NZ_JBSGIW010000019.1, forward strand.
CCCGGGCGGCCCGCTGGACCCGGGCAAGCCGGCCCCGGACGCCTACGGCCCCAGCCGCCCGGCCCTGCCGGGCCAGCGCAGCGCCCCGTGACGGGGCCACGAGAACCGCGCGCGCCACAAGCCGCGCAGCCATGAAACCGAAGGGCTCCCCGGGACACCACCCGAGGGGGCCCTTCGGCCTTGCTTCGGCCATAAGGTAGGACGCATGAACGATCGCATGGTGTGGATCGACTGCGAGATGACCGGGCTCTCGCTGACGGACGACGCACTCATCGAGGTGGCCGCGCTGGTCACCGACTCGGAACTGAACGTGCTCGGCGAAGGCGTGGACATCGTGATCCGCCCGCCGGACGCGGCCCTGGAGACCATGCCGGAGATCGTGCGCGAGATGCACACGAAGTCCGGGCTGCTCGACGCGCTCGCCGAGGGCACGACCCTCGCCGACGCGGAGGCCCAGGTCCTCGCGTACATCCGCGAGCACGTGAAGGAGCCCGGCAAGGCTCCGCTGTGCGGGAACTCGGTCTCGACCGACCGCGGCTTCCTCTCCCGTGACATGCCGGCCCTGGAGGCGCACCTCCACTACCGGATCGTCGATGTCTCCTCGGTCAAGGAACTGGCCCGCCGCTGGTACCCGAGGGCGTACTTCAACAGTCCGGAGAAGAACGGCAACCACCGGGCCCTCGCGGACATCCGTGAGTCCATCGCCGAGCTCCGCTACTACCGCGAGGCGATCTTCGTCCCGCAGCCCGGCCCCGACTCGGAGACCGCGAGGCAGATCGCGGCCCGCCATGTGATCAGCGGCGAATAGCCCCCGCCGGCGGCGTGCTCGCGCCCACCGGATCCCGGCCGGAACCCCGCCCGGGAAAGGTGTGCGCGAGCACCCCCCAAGACCCTGTAGACTTCTTCTCGGCCGGTCAGGGAAGCCCTCGGGCAGATGACCGGTCGTGGTGGGTATAGCTCAGCTGGTAGAGCACCTGGTTGTGGTCCAGGATGTCGCGGGTTCGAGTCCCGTTACTCACCCTGAGTGTCGAGGCCCCGGTTCGGAAGAACCGGGGCCTCGATCGTTTACGCTCCGGGACTGTGCGCCGCGTCACCGCCGTACTCACCCTCCTCCTGCTGGCCGCGCTCAGCGCCTGCGCCACCGATCCGCCGTCCGGACCGGCCGCCGCGTACGAGAGCGGTCGTGCCGACCCGGCCGGGCGGCCCGTCACCCTCACCGTCGGCGTGTTCGGGTCCTTCGGGCTCCGGGAGGCCGGGCTCTACGACACGTACATGCGGCTGCACCCGGACATCGCGGTGCGGCAGACGTCCATCGAGCGCAACGAGAACTACTACCCGCAGCTGCTCACCCATCTCGTCACCGGCTCCGGGCTCGCCGACGTGCAGGCCGTGGAGGTCGGCAACGTCGCCGAGGTGATCGCCACGCAGGGCGACCGGCTCGTCGACCTGGGACGGGCCCCCGGGGTGGAGCGGCGGGCCTTCCTGCCATGGAAGTGGGCGCAGGGGACGGGGCGGGACGGGCGGACCGTGGCGCTCGGGACGGACATCGGGCCGCAGGCGGTCTGCTACCGCAAGGACCTGTTCGCGCGGGCCGGGCTGCCGGCCGGGCGGGAGGAGGTGGGGCGGCTGTGGGCCGGGGACTGGCGGCGGTTCCTGGCGGTGGGGCGGCGGTTCGCGGCGCGGGCGCCGGAGGGGACGGCGTTCACCGACTCGGCGTCCGGGGTGCTCGCGGCGGTCGTCAGCAGCGGACGGCGGCGCTTCTACGACGAGCGGGGCGCCCTCGTCGTCGGTTCCGACCCGGCCGTACGGGAGGCCTGGGACCTGGCCGCCGCGTTCGCCCGGCAGGGGCTCACGGCCCGGCTGCAGCAGTTCACGCCCGGCTGGGACCAGGGTTTCGCGAACGGGGCCTTCGCGGCCGTGGTGTGCCCGGCCTGGATGCTGGGCTACATCCAGGACAAGGCGGGCCCGGCGGGGAAGGGCCGCTGGGACGTGGCGGCGGCGCCCCGGCCGGGCAACCGGGGCGGCTCGTTCCTGGTGGTCCCGAAGGCGGGCCCGCACCGGGCGGAGGCGGCGCGGCTCGCGGCCTGGCTGACCGCGCCGGCCCAGCAGGCGCGGGTCTTCGCGCGCCGGGGCAGCTTCCCGAGCGCGTCCGCCGCGCACGCCCTGCCGGCGGTGGCGGCCGCCCGCCATCCGTACTTCGGCGACACCCCGGTGGGCGCGATCTTCGGCGCGGCGGCCCGCGGGGTGCCGTCGGCGCCGATCGGGCCGAAGGAGGGACTGGTCGCGCAGCTCCTGACCGACGGCGGCATGCTCCTGGTCGACCAGACGGGCCGCGACCCGGACGAGGCCTGGACGGACGCGCTGCGGTCCATCGACAACGCCCTGGACCGGTGACGCGGTGACGACGAACAGGAGGTCCGTGGAGCGCTGGGTGCCGTACGGGTTCGTCGCGCCCTTCTTCGTCCTCTTCGGCGCCTTCGGGCTGTTCCCGCTCCTCTACACCGCCTGGGCGTCCCTGCACCGCGTCGAGCTGACGGCGCTCGACCGGCCGGAGTGGGTGGGGCTGCGCAACTACACGCGCCTCGCCGACGACCCGTTCTTCTGGAACGCGCTCGGCAACACCGTCGCCATCGGCCTGCTGTCGACGGTGCCCCAGCTGCTGCTCGCGCTCGCCGTGGCGCATCTCCTCGACGTGCGGCTGCGGGGGCGGGCGTTCTTCCGGGTGGTGGCGCTCGCGCCGTACGCCACCTCCGTGGCCGCGGCCACGCTCGTCTTCGCGCTGCTCTTCGGGCGCGACCACGGCCTCGTCAACTGGGTCCTGACCGGCCTCGGTCTCCCGCCCGTCGACTGGCAGAACGGGCCATGGGCGTCGAAGGCGGCCGTGTCGGCGATCGTGGTGTGGCGGTGGACCGGCTACAACGCGCTGATCTACCTCGCCGCCATGCAGACCGTGCCGCGCGAGCTGTACGAGGCGGCGGCGCTCGACGGGGCCTCGCGGTGGCGGCAGTTCGTGCACGTGACGCTGCCGGGGCTGCGGCCGGCGATCCTCTTCACGGTGGTCGTGTCGACGATCGGGGCGACGCAGCTGTTCGGCGAGCCGCTGCTGTTCGGGGCGGACGCGGGGGCGTCGGGCGGGGCGGACCACCAGTTCCAGACGCTCGGCCTCTATCTGTACGAGCAGGGCTGGGTGAACCTGCATCTGGGGCGGGCCTCGGCGATCGCCTGGGTGATGCTGCTGCTCCTGGTCGTGACGCTGGGCGCGGCCCGGCTCGTACGGCGCGTCAGAGCGGCGGGGGCGGCGGCCTGATGCGCACGAAGCGGTCCGCCTGGCCCGCGTACCTCCTCCTGGCGCTGTTCGCCGCCGGCTCGCTCTTCCCGCTGCTCTGGGCGGCGGTGGCGGCCTCGCGGACGACGACCCGGCTCGCGCACACCCCGCCGCCGTTCCGCCTCGGCCGGAACCTGCCGCGGAACCTGGCGCTCGCCTGGACCGACGCCGGTCTCGGCGCCGCCCTCGCCAACACGACGGTCGTGGCGGTCCTGGTGGCGGCGGGCACGGTGCTCGTCTCGACGCTGGCCGGGTTCGCCTTCGCGCGGCTGCGGTTCCGCTTCCGGGGCGCGCTGCTCGCGCTGGTGGTGGGCACGATGCTGATCCCGCCGCAGCTCGGGGTCGTACCGCTGTATCTGCTCGTGGCGCGGCTGCGGTGGACGGACGAGCTCCAGGCGGTGGTGCTGCCCGGTCTGGTGTCGGCGTTCGGGGTGTTCTTCATGCGCCAGCACCTGCTGCGGGCGCTGCCGGCCGAGCTGGTGGAGGCGGCGCGGGTGGACGGGGCGGGGGCGCTGCGGGTGGTGTGGCACGTGGTCTTCCCGGCGGCGCGGCCGGCGATGGCGGTGCTCGGGACGCTGACGTTCGTGGCGGCGTGGAACGACTTCTTCTGGCCGGTGCTGGTGCTGACGCAGACGGGGAGCCCGACGGTGCAGGTGGCGCTGACGGGGCTCGGCCGTGGCTACATCCCGGACCAGTCGGTGGTGATGGCGGGGGCGCTGCTCGGGACGGTGCCGCTGCTCCTCGTGTTCGCGCTGCTCGGCCGGCAGATCGTGGGCGGGGTGATGCAGGGCGCGCTCAAGGAATGAGCGGCCCGCGGGGGCGGAGCGCCGGCCGACGTGTTCGGGGAGGTGACGGCGTTCCGGGCCGCGGTGACTCAATAAGGGAGCGCGCCCCGGACGTGGTGGGGTGGAACGTCCGGGGCGCGCGGTGCGGGGGGACCTGGAGGTCCTTGCGGGCTACTTGTACGCGGCGAACGCCTTCGTGAACGCCAGCGGCTGCTGGAGGATCGACGAGCAGGTGGGGTCGGCGTGGTTCACCGCGCCCGACGCGCACTGCTTGTCGCGGGCCGCCGACCACATCGACAGCCGGCCGATCCCCTTCGACTTCGCGAAGTCCACCAGCTGCGTGGCGTCGTCCACCCGGAAGGTCTCGGAGCTGACGTCGTTGACGCCGATCATCGGCGTGACCGCGACGGCGTTCCACGCGGCCGCGTCGGACAGCGCGAGCACGCCCTTGATCTGGGCCTGGGTGGCGGTCGCGGCCTGGATCGCGTACGTGCCCATGTCGGCGCTGTAGGCCGGGCCGTAGTCCATGGCCATGATGTTGACGGCGTCGACGCGGACGCCGTTCCGCTTCGCGTCGGCGAGCAGGTCCACGCCCGGCTGGGTCAGGCCCTCGGGCATCACCGGCAGGGTGAAGGAGACGTCCAGGCCGGGGTGGGCCTTCTGGAGCTGGGCGACGGCCTGGGCGCGGCGGGTGTTGGCGGCGGTGTCCGGGAGGGCCGCGCCCTCGATGTCGAAGTCGACCTTGGTGAGCCCGTACTGGTCGATGACCTTGCCGTACGCGCCGGCGAGCGCCGTGGCCGTGGAGCAGGCCTGCGCCAGCTCGCGCCCGGCGGCGCCGCCGAAGGAGACCCTCACGTCGCCGCCCTTGGCCCGCAGGGCGCCGATCTGGGCGGCGACCTTGTCGGAGCCGAGGTCGGTGACGCCGCCCCAGAGCGGGGCGCAGCCGCCGCCGGAGGTGATGAAGGCGAGGTTGAACTCCTTGACGCCGGTCTGGCCGGCGGTGCCGAGGAGGTCGTAGGCGGGGTAGAGCGAGGTGTCGACGTACGGGGCGAACCCGGCGGAGCCGGTGGAAGGCGCCGGGGGCGTGGTGGGGGCCGGGGTCGTCGGCGCGGGCGTCGCGGTCTTCGTGGGCGCGGGCGTCGGGGTCTTCGTCGCGGAGGCCGTCGGGCTCGGCGTGGGCTGGGTCGTGGGGCGGCCGCTCGGGGTGGGCGTCGGCCCGCCGGCCGAGCACGTGGCCTGGTTGATGAGGCAGTTGGCGGGGTCGCCCGCCGCGCCGCCGCTCGCCGAGGTCACGAAGCCGACAGTGACGGACTGGCCGGGCGCGAGCTCCTTGTTCCAGCTCGCGGGCTTCACCGTGACGTGCCGGCCGGAGACGGTGTGCTCGCCGTTCCACAGCGAGGAGATCGTCGTCCCGGCGGGCAGGTCGAACTCCAGCGTCCAGCCCCCCGACTGGACGCTGGAGGTCTCGTTGGTGACGACGTACTGGCCGGTGTAGCCGCCGGTCCAGGAGCTGGTCCTGGTGTACGCGGCGCCGACGGACGCGGCCTGCGCGGTGCCGGAGAGCGCGAACGCCGCGCCGCCGACGACCGCGGCGGCGACGACCGCGCCGATGACCTTGGTCCGGCTGCTCGTCCTGCGCCGGTGCGTACTGCTGCTGCCCATCGCGTGCCTGCCTCTGCCTACCGGGGGTGGGGTGCGGCAGCACGCTAGCGAGCGGGAAACGGACAAATGCCCGGGACGGGACCGGGGTTGGGATTCTTAGGGTCCGCTTAAGGAAGGCATCGGGCGTACGAAAGGTTGGGCGGGACGGACGGGGGAGGGCCGGGCGGCGTCACGCCTTCCGGCCGCGACGCCGGCCGCGACGGCCCCCGTCCGTCCCGGCTCCGCGTCCGTCGAGCCCGATCCAGATCCGTACCTCCGTGCCGCCGAGCACCGAGTGCCCGATGCGGACGTCGCCGCCCGTCGACTCGGCCATGCGGCGCACGATGTCGAGGCCGAGACCGGTGGAGCCGTCGCGGCCGCTGCCCGCACCGCGGGCGAGCGCGGCGGCCGGGTCCGGGATGCCGGGGCCGGCGTCGGAGACCAGGATGATGACGGCGTCGTCGCCGTTGTGGAGGTCGACGGAGAAGGCGGTGCCCTCCGCCGTGTGCCGGAAGACGTTGCCGAGCAACGCGTCCAGGGCGGCGACGAGTTCGGGGCGGGCGACCGGGATGCGGACCGGGCGTTCGATACCCGCGACCCGTACCTTGCGGCCCTCGTCCTCGGCGAGCGCGGACCAGAAGTCCATCCGCTCGCGCACCACCTCCGACGCGTCGCAGCCGGCCGCCGCGAGCGCCGTCACGCCGGTCTGCGGCTTGGCCTCCCGGGCGGTACGGATGATGGTGTCGACCTCGCGTTCCAGCTGCTCGACGGCGGCCCGGGTCTGTTCGGCGGCCGGACCCGAGCCGAGCGAGGCCGCGTTGAGGCGGAGCACGGTGAGCGGGGTGCGCAGCCGGTGCGAGAGGTCGGCGGCGAGCTCCCGCTCGTTGGCGAGGAGCTGCACGACCTGGTCGGCCATCGAGTTGAAGGCGACGGCGGCGGACTTCAGCTCGGGCGGCCCCTCCTCGCGCACCCTGGCGCCGAGCCGGCCCTCGCCGAGGTCGTGGGCGGCGCGGGCGAGCCGCTGGGCGGGCCGGACCATGCGGACACCGAGCCGGTCGGCGACCGCGACCGAGCCGACGATCAGGGCCACGCCGACCAGCGCGAGGACCAGCCAGGCGGTGGCGACGCCGTTGCTCACCTCGCCCTCGGGCACGAACAGTTCGACGATGGCGACCTGTCCGGAGCTGACGGCCGTGGGCTGGAGCAGCACGGAGCCGCCGGGCACCTCGGCGATGGTGGCGCGGCCGAGCGCCCGGGTGGTGGCGAGGTCGTCGTCGCCGGCCCGCCGGGTGCCGATCTCCTCGCCCTTGCCGCCGGGGGCGCCGGGCGCCGCGGGCAGATGGACCGCGAGCCGGCCCTCGGCGCCGTCGTCGGTGGTGGCGACGGCCCGTTCGAGCTGTTCGTGGTCGGTGGTGATGGCGAGCACCGGGGCGAGTCCGGCGGCGCGCCGCTCGGCGTTGGAGAACGCCCGGTCGCGGGCCATCTCCTTGACGACGAGCCCGAGCGGCACGGCGAAGGCGACCACGACCATGACAGTGACCGCGAGGGCCACCTTGACCAGCGCCCATCTCACGGCAGGTACTCCTGGGGCCCGGCGGGCGGCTCCAGCTTCACGCCCACCCCGCGCAGGGTGTGCAGATAGCGCGGCCGCGCGGCCGTCTCGCCCAGCTTCCGCCGCAGCCACGACAGATGGACGTCGATGGTCTGGTCGTCCCCGTACGCCTGCTGCCACACCTCGGCGAGCAGCTCCTTGCGGGACACGACGACGCCGGGCCGGCCGGCGAGGAAGGCGAGCAGGTCGAACTCGCGGCGGGTCAGGTCGAGCGCCGCCCCGTCGAGCGCCGCCTGCCGGCGCAGCGGGTCGATGGCGAGCCCGCCGACCCGCAGCTCCCGCGACGGCGCCGCCTCGCCCGCGCCGGACCGGGCGCGGCGCAGCACCGCAGCCATCCGCGCGGACAGGTGTTCCACCGAGAACGGCTTGGTGAGGTAGTCGTCGGCGCCGTCGTTGAGCAGCCGGACGATCTCCGTCTCGTCGTCGCGGGCGGTGGCGATGATCACCGGCACGTCGGTGATCCCGCGCAGCATCTTCAGCGCCTCGGCGCCGTCCAGGTCGGGCAGTCCGAGGTCGAGGATGACCACGTCGAAACGGAGATGGGCGACCTCGCGCAACGCCTCCAGGGCCGTGCCGACGCTCCTCACGGTGTGGGACGCCTCGGTCAGATGCCGGATGAGGGCGGAGCGCACGAACTGGTCGTCCTCGACCACGAGCACACTTGCCATGGGCGGCACCGTACGCCATTCGGGGGACACCGGGGATGGCAGTATGTGCGCGATGCGAAGAGGACTGGTTCACGTGCTGGCGTGGTCGCTCGCCACGGGCGCGGCGGTCACGCTGTCCTGGTGGGGTGTGCACACGGTGCTGGCCGGCACGGTGTACGACCCACCGCTCGCGCTGCCGATCCCGTCCGGCACGTCCGGCCCCGAACAGGTCGGCACCGCCGCCTCGGCGACCGCCCCCGTGAGCCCGTCGCCGTCCGCCCCGGCACCGACGGCCACCGCGGGCACCGCCCGCCCGTCGAAGGCGGCGACCACTCCCCCGCCGCGCCGCACCGCCACGCCGAAGCCGTCGGCGGGCACGAGCGGCAGCGTGAAGAGTTACGGGACGGACGGCGGCCGGGCCGTCTTCGACCTGGGCACGTCGTCGGCCGAGCTGGTGAACGCGACGCCCGAGGCGGGCTGGCAGATGCAGGTGTGGAAGCAGCCCACCTGGATCCGGGTGACCTTCACCAAGGACAGCCGGGAGATCTCGGTCTTCTGCGTGTGGCACGACACCGCGCCGCGCGTGGAGATCGACGAACGCGCGGTCTGACCGACACGCCGGCCCGACCACGCGGCCCGACCACGCCGCCCGACCGAGCGGTTCCTTCTAGCGGAAGGCGGAAGCCGGCGGTACGGGCGAGGGCTTCGCGCTCGCGTCGGTGACCGGCGCCGCGCCGCCCGTGAAGTCGGCGAGCGCCCGCCCGTGCTCGACCCGCCCCGGGTGCGGATCGGTCGCCACCCGCCGGGTCAGCTCGGCCACCGGCAACTCCCGGTCCGAGGCGAGCAGTACGGCGTTGCCGAAGCGGCGGCCGCGCAGCACCGTCGGGTCGGCGGTGAGCGCCAGCTCGGGGAAGACGGCGGCGGCGGTGGCGATCTGGCCGCGCAGATGGGCCAGCGGCGGTCCGTCGGCGAGGTTGGCCGCGTAGAAGCCGCCGGGCCGCAGCACCCGCCGTACCTCCGCCAGGAACTCCGTGCTCGTCAGGTGCGCGGGGGTGCGGGCCCCGCTGAACACGTCCGCGATGATCAGGTCCGCCCAGCCGTCCGGCACCTTGCCGAGCCCGGCGCGGGCGTCCGTGGAGCGCACCCGGATCCGGGCGCCGGCGTCGAGCGGAAGCTCGCGGCGCACCAGCTGCACGAGCGGCCCGTCCAGCTCCACGATCTGCTGCGTCGAGCGGGGGCGGGTGGCCGCCACGTACCGGGCGAGGGTGAAGGCGCCGCCGCCGAGGTGCACGACCTGGACCGGCTTGTTCGGCGGGGCGACGAGGTCGGCGATGTGGCCGAGGCGCCGCTGGTACTCGAAGGTGAGGTGCGCGGGGTCGTCGAGGTCGACGTGCGACTGCGGGGCGCCGTCGATGAGCAGCGTCCAGCCGCGCGGCCGCTCCCGGTCGGGTATGAGCTCGGCGAGCCCGCCGTCGACGGTCTCCACGACCGCCGCGGCCCCGGCCGCCCGCTCCCGCTGCTTGTTCCTTGCCACGTGCCCATTATCAGCGGATGTGCCGGGTGGGCCCTATCGGCAGCCGTCCGCCGCCTCGATCAGCCGGGCGGCCTGGCCGAGGGCCTCGCGGAGCATCACGGGATCGGTGACCTCGCCGCCGGTGCCGGGCGGCAGCAGCCAGTCGGCGGGGCGCGGGGTGGCGCCGTCCGGGCCGGGCAGCTCGGGCGGGTCCGGCAGGCGCAGGCCGCGCCCGTCGGTCCGGGTACAGGCGCTGCCCGGCATGTCCCAGGCCGCGGCCGTGCCGGGCGGCACCAGGAAGCCGAGCGTGTCGCAGGCGCCGTCGTGCAGCACCGGGCCGACCGCCGGGACGGCGCCGCGGCGGTCGGCCCGGCGCAGGATGTCCACGGCCTCCAGGCCCTGCCGGGCCGGCACGGTCACCAGGTCGCAGGCCTGCCCGGTCCCGGTGTGGGTCGCGAAGGACGCGCTGGCGTCCGGCGTGGGCGCGTGCCGCTCGGTCGACTGCGACGCGACCGGTCCGGCGTACGGCTGGGCGGCCGGCCCGGCATACGGCTGGGCGACCGGCCCGATGGCTCCGGTTTCCACCATGGAACCCTCCTCGCTCCAAAGCGGGAGACGCGGTCCGGCTGCGCCGCGTCTCCACACCCTGGTTCAACGCCCGCGCGCGTCAACGGCTACGGCGGCACGCCGCCGCAAAGGATGGCAGTTCATGGCAGATCGCGGGCGAGATATCCGATTTGTTGCCAAACCCTGAGTGCGCGGCCGGTCACAGCAGGTACGTTCTTGCCGCCGGAACACCGGCAGCACCAGGAGAGGGCTCGGCCATGGCGTTGTCACGGGCAGTTCCCAACCTCGCCTTCCGCAGACTCCGCGGACAGCGTTCACCGGCGGAGTTCGCCGCGCTCGTCCGCCGGGCGGCGCGGGAGATCGGCGAGCAGGTCGCATGCGACGCCCGCTACATCGGGCGCGTGGAGGCGGGCGAGATCCGCTGCCCGAACTACGCGTACGAGCGGGTCTTCCTGCACATGTTCCCCGGACTGGGCCTTGCGGACCTGGGGTTCTCGGCGCGGGAGGCCGTTCGCGGCCGGCGGTCGGCCGCCATGGCGGCCGGGGCACCGCCGTCCCTCGCCATCACCACCCGGAACGATGAGGAGAGCGACGTGCTGCGTCGCGCATTCATGACCGGCGGTACCGCCACCGTGGCGACCGCCTCGCTGGGGCTCTGCGGCCCGGCCGCGGCGATCGCCGCCCCCCACACCGCGGCCCCCAGGACCGCCGCCGTTCCGGCGGCCGCCATCCCGGCGCCCCGCGGCGTCCACCGCGTCGGCGAGGCCGAGGTCCGCGCCGTCGAGGACGCCGTACGGAACATCCGGCTGCTCGACGACCGGCACGGCGCCGACGGCCTCTACCAGCGCGCCACCCAGCCGCTGCGCACCGCCTACGCCCTGCTCGACGCGGGCGTCGCCACCCGCCGTTCCACCGCCGACCGGCTGCACAACGGCGCCGGCGAGCTGGCCATCTCCGTCGGCTGGCTCGCCCACGACTCGGGCCGGCTCGACGACGCCCGCTCCCACTACGCCGAGGCGCTCGCCACCGCCCGGGTGGCCGGGGACGCGGCCCTGGAGGCGCACGCCTTCTGCAACACCTCGTTCCTGGCCCGCGACTCGGGACGCTTCCGGGAGGCCGTACGGGCCGCGCAGGCCGGACTGCGCGCCGCCCAGCCGCTCGGCTCGGCCCGGCTGCTCGCGCTGCTCAGCCTGCGCGAGGCCGGGGCGTGGGCCGGGCTGGGCGACCGGTCCTCCTGCGCACAGGCCCTCGGCCGGGCGCACGCCCACTTCGCGCGGGGCGCCACCGACGCGGACCCCGAGTGGATGTCCTTCTTCGGCGAGCCCGAGATGGAGGCGCTGGAGGCCCAGTGCTGGTCGCTGCTCGGCGACTGGACCCGGGCGGCCCGGCACGCCCAGCGCGCCACCCTCCTCCAGGACCCGCACTTCGCGCGCAACCTGGCGCTCTACCGCGCCCAGCTGGCCACCGACCTCGCGCACGCGGGCCGACCCGACGAGGCGGCGGCGGAGGTACGGCGGGTGGAGGCGTCCCTGGACGGCGTCGAGTCCGCGCGGATCCGCCGGATGCTGTCGGAGACGCGCCGGCTCATCGCCGCGTACTGAGCCGCGTACCGAGCCGCGCACCAGCCACGCGCCAGCCACGCGCCGAGCCCCGTACACAGCCGCGCGCCGAGCCCCGTACCGACGGCTCCCGCGCCTATTCCAGGTGGCCCGTGTCGTTCCAGCGCTCGACCGCGGGGGCGCCGTACGCCCAGCCGAGCACCGACAGGCTGGTCGGGTCGAGGCGGATGCGGGCGGCGTAGGAGACGTCCTCGCCGAGCCAGCGGGCGCCGATCGAGCGCAGGATGTGGCCGTGCGCGAAGACCAGGACGTCCCGGTCGGCCGAGCGGGCCCACTCCACGACCTGGTCGGCACGGGCCGACAGCTCGGCCATCGTCTCCCCGTCGCGCACGCCGTCGCGCCAGATGAACCAGCCCGGCTGGAGGTTCTGGATCTCGGGCGGGGTCAGCCCCTCGTACGCGCCGTAGTCCCACTCCATCAGCGCGTCCCAGTCCGTCGCCCGCTCGCCGAAACCGGCCAGCTCGCAGGTCTCCCTGGCCCGCACCAGCGGGCTGGTGCGCACCTCGACGCCGTCGAGCCCCTGCCACGGCCCGCGCGCGAGCCGCTCGCCGAGCAGCTTCGCGCCGCGCCGGCCCTCGTCGAGCAGCGGGATGTCGGTCCTGCCGGTGTGCCGGCCGAGCAGCGACCACTCGGTCTGGCCGTGCCGGGCGAGCAGGATGCGCGGTGCCATGAAGGCTCTCCAGGTGTTCACGGGAACGTGTCCCCTTACGGGTGCCCGTCCATCATCGCCCACCCGAATTCGCGGTGACCGGCGGGCAACCTCCCGGGCCCGGACCGCGTCCTCCCACGATCAGGAACGAGTGGGGGGACCTTGTATGCCCGGGCACAGACCACGCTGGTGGCTTGAGCTGATACTGATCGCCGCGGTGTACGCGGCCTACTCCGCCGGGCGGCTGCTCGCCGCCGGGGACGTCTCGGACGCCGTCGGCCACGGCCTCGGGATCCTCCGGACCGAGGAGTGGCTGGCGATCGACTTCGAGCACCCGCTGAACCGCCTGTTCACGGCGACCCCCGCGCTCGGCATCCCCGCCGACTTCGCCTACGCGTCCCTGCACTACCTGGTCACGCCGGCCGTCCTGGTCTGGCTGTTCCGCCGCCGCCCCGCCGCCTACCTGGCCGCCCGCACCTGGCTGATGACCGCCACCCTCCTCGGTCTCGTCGGCTTCGCGCTGCTGCCGACCTGCCCGCCGCGGCTGCTCGACCCGATGCACGGCTTCACCGACACGATGGCGCACTTCAGCGCGTACGGCTGGTGGGGCGGGCAGGCGAGCGCGCCGCGCGGGCTGGGCGGCCTCACCAACCAGTACGCGGCGATGCCGAGCCTGCACGTGGGCTGGGCGCTGTGGTGCGGCGTGATGCTGTGGCGGTACGGGCGGAAACCGCTGGTCAGGGCGGTCGGCATGGCGTATCCGCTGCTGACCGCGCTGGTCGTGATGGGCACCGCCAACCACTACTTCCTGGACGCGGTCGCCGGGGCGGCGGTGATGGGCGCGGGGCTGCTGCTCACGCCGCACGTGCGCCGGGTCGCGGACCGTCTCGCAGACCGTCTCGCAGACCGTCTCGCGGACCGGAACTTCGGGGGCGAATCCCCGCGAAACTCCCCGCTTGTCAGTGGCGGATGGGAGACTTCCGCGGGTGAGCGCATCCCTGGACAGCGGTCCGCACCGGCCGCCGCGGACGACACCGCCGCAGACGACACTCCGGCATCGGCTCGCTGAGCTGCGCGGACCGGCCATCGTGCCGCGTCCGCTCGACGCGCGCGCCCTGGCCGCCCTGGCCGCGAACCCGGGCTGCAAGCGGCGCGCGATCCTCGACGGCGCCGGAGTGGACAAGACCGCGCTCGCGGCGAAGCTGGGCGCGCCGTCGTCGTTCGGTCAGTCGCAGTACGCGATCGCCCGGGGCAACGCGTTCGAGGCGAAGGTGAAGGCCGACGGGGGCCGGGAGCTGCTCGCCCTGCTCGGCATCGCGGAGCCCGGCACCGTGGACGTGCCGGAGCTGGCGGCGGCCGGACCCGAGGGCCGGGCGGCCCGCACGGCGCTCACGCTGCGGGAGGCGACGGCGGCCGGCCGCTGGGCGCTGCTCGACCATCCGATGCTGGCCCTGGAGGTGGCGGGCTCCCCCGTCTATCTGGAGCCGGACGCGGTCGTGGTGCACCCCGACGGGCGGTGGACGGTCGTCGAGATCAAGTCCTTCCCGATGATCGACGGCGCGGCCGACGCGTCGAAGGTCGGCGCGGCGGCCCGCCAGGCGGCGGTGTACGTCCTGGCCCTGGACCGGATCGCGGCGCACACGGAGGGTGCGACGGTGGCGCACCGGGTGCTGCTCGTCTGCCCGAAGGACTTCTCCAACCTGCCGACGGGTTCGGCGGTGGACGTGCGCAAGCAGGTCGCGGTCACCCGGCGCCAGCTGGCCCGGCTGACCCGTATCGAGGAGATCGCGGACGCGCTGCCGGAGGGCGTCACCTTCGATGTGACCGAGTGCTCGGCGGAGCAGCTGGCCTCTGCGGTGGAGTGCGTGCCGCACGCGTACGCGCCGGAGTGCCTGTCCGCGTGCGAACTGGCCTTCCACTGCCGGACCCGGGCCCGCGCGGCGGACGCGGTGGCGGCCCTCGGCCGGTCGGTACGGGGCGAGCTGGGCGGCCTGACGACGATCGGCGCGGTCCTGGCGGCGGCGCGCGGCGAGGCCGGCGACCCGGACGACCCGGCGGTCGAGGCGCTGCGCCGGGCGCGCGCGCTGCGGACCGAGGCGCTGGAGGCGGCGGGGGCCGGCGCGGGGGCTGCCGCGGAGGTGTCGGCATGTCGCTGATCTCCACGCTCGCCCGGATGGAGGCCGTCGAGGCCGGCCGGGCCCAGCCGCTCGCCACCGTCCGGCACCGGCATCTGTCCGAACGGCCCCTGGTCTTCGTGCCGTTGACCACGTCGGGTGAGGCGGGCGCGCCGCTCGGGGCGCTCGTCGGCACCGACCCGGAGGAGCCGCGGCTGCTCGTCGTGCCGCAGCCCCGCGACCGGGACCTGCGCTTCGCGTTCCTCGCCGAACTGGCCGACGAGATCCTGCCGTACGTCGACTCGTTCGCCGGGGCCGTCGAGGCGGCCGAGCGGTCCGAGACCGACCCGGAGACCGGCAAGAAGGTCAAGGTCGAGGTCGAACTGTGCGCGGACGCACCGCAGCTGGTGGTGCCGAGCCGGGCCGGCGTCGAGTACGTACGCCTCCTCGGACGGTCGACGCGCTTCCGCCGCACGGCCGAGCAGGACCCGGAGACGCCGTTCCCGGCGCCGCCCCGGGTGCCGCTGCTCGGGCGCTGGCTGACGCACTTCGGCGAGCGGGCCCGGGTGCCGGGTGCCTCGCTGCTCGTGGCGGCGACGGACCTGCTGAACCGGCACTGGGCGACCGGCCAGTCGTCCCTGGAGGACCAGCACCTGGGCGCGCTGCTCGCCTGGATCGCTCCCGGCGAGGGGGAGTCCGGCGCGGAGGCGGCGCTGCGCGCCGAGCTCGGGCGGGACGCGCAGGGGCAGTTGCTGTGCCCGCCGGCCGGGCCGGCGACCGACCCGGCCTTCGACAACCGGCTGCTCGCGCCCGCGGTCGAGGCGTACGACCGGGCCCGGCAGGCGCTCGGCGCGGCCGAGGACGGCGGCGCGGCCGAGGACGGCCTGGCCGCGCTGGCCCTGGCCGAGCGGGAGATCCGGCGCCTGATCGCCGCCCAGCTCAAGCCCACCTGGGACGCGGTGTGGCGGGCCCTCGACCTGCTGCGCGAGCTGCCGGAGGGCGCGCGGGTCGCCGACCGCTGGACCCGGGACCGCTGGTCGTTCACCGGCCAGCGGGACCGCATCGCGGCGGGCGAGCCGCCGCAGCCGCGCCGCGACGACGCGGTGACGGCGGCGCAGAAGCTGGCGGCGCGCGAGCAGGCGCAGGGGCAGCTGGAGGCGCAGGAGGCGCTCGACGACCCGCTGGTGATGGCGGGGCGGCGACTCGCGGGCGAGGCGTTCGTCGCGGAGATCACCGAGGTGGTGATGGCGCGCACCGAGAAGAACCGGCCCCGCCCGCTGCTGACCGTCCGCACGGACGACCGCCCGCACCTGGCCGAGGGCGTGAAGGTGTACCGCTCGCTGGACGGCAAGCCGCAGACGGCCGAGTTCGCGCACGCGGAGGAGGACGGGTCGCTCGTGCTGCGGCTCCTGGACAAGATGGGCCGGTCGAAGGAGCCCGCCGAGGGCACGGTGCCGGAGAAGGGCGAGCGGATCACCTGGACGCTGTTCGAGCACGACCAGCGGCCGGGCGCCAAGCTCCCCGACCCGGAGGACACGCCGTGGACGCACGGCGGCCCCCCGCGCTCCGACGACGCCGCCGAACTGCCCGACGCCGTGACCACCGAGGACATCCTGTGACCTTCGACCCCTCCGCCGAGGCCGCCCGGGCCACGGCCGAGATCCTGGCCGACACCCTCCACGGCACCGCCCGTGGCGTGGTCGTGGACTCCCCGCCCGGCGCCGGCAAGTCGACGCTCGTCGTCCGCGCCGCGCTCGAACTGGCCGCCGCCGGACGCCCGTTGATGGTCGTCGCGCAGACCAACGCCCAGGTCGACGACCTGGTGCTGCGGCTGGCCGAGAAGGAGCCGGGGCTCGGCGTGGGCCGGCTGCACTCGAACGACTCGGACCCGTACGACAAGGCGCTCGACGAGCTCGAACACGTACGGAAGTCGTCGAAGCCGGCGGATCTCGCCGGGCTGCCGGTGGTGATCTCGACCGCCGCGAAGTGGGCGCACGTGAAGAACGTCGAGCCGTGGGCGCACGCGATCGTGGACGAGGCGTACCAGATGCGCTCGGACGCGCTGCTCGCCGTGGCGGGGCTGTTCGAGCGGGCGCTGTTCGTGGGCGACCCGGGACAGCTGGATCCGTTCTCGGTGGTCGGCGCCGAGCAGTGGGCCGGCCTGTCGTACGACCCGTCGGCGTCCGCCGTCTCCACCCTCCTGGCCCACAACCCGGAGCTGCCGCAGCACCGCCTCCCGGTCTCCTGGCGGCTCCCCGCCTCGGCCGCGCCGCTGGTCTCCGCCGCCTTCTACCCGTACACGCCGTTCCGCAGCGGTACGGGCCACGGCGACCGGAAGCTCTCCTTCGGCGTGCCCTCGGACGGCTCGGCCCCGGACCGGGTCCTGGACGAGGCCGCCGAGTCCGGCTGGGGCCTGCTCGAACTCCCCGCCCGTCACACCCCGCGCACCGACCCGGAGGCCGTCCACGCGGTCGCCCTCCTCGTCCGCCGCCTCCTCGACCGCGGCGGCGCGGCGACCAGCGAGCGCTCCCCCGCCCCCGTCCCCCTCACCCCGGACCGCATCGCCGTCGGCACCGCCCACCGCGACCAGGCGGCGGCGATCCGCGCCGCGCTCGCCGACCTGGGCGTCGCGGGCGTCACGGTCGACACGGCCAACCGCCTCCAGGGCCGCGAGTACGACGTCACCGTCGTCCTCCACCCCCTGTCCGGCCGCCCCGACGCCACCGCCTTCCATCTGGAGACCGGCCGCCTCTGCGTCCTCGCCTCCCGCCACCGCCACGCCTGCATCGTCGTCTGCCGGGCCGGCGTCACCGAGCTCCTCGACGAACACCCGTCGACGGAGCCGGTCCAGCTGGGCGTCACGGTGAAGTTCCCGGACGGCTGGGAGGCGAACCACGCGGTGCTCTCGCACCTCGCGGAGCACCGGGTGCCCTGGACCCCGTAGGCAGGCCCCTCCGGCCCTCTTGCCAGGCGCGGGAGAATGGAAGGTGGCCCGGGTGTCCGGGCCGCGTGTGTGAGGAGGAGAGGGATCATGGCGGAATCCGCGGAGCGGAGCGGGCAGCGGCGGGTCAGGCCGGCGCCGCTGATCTTCGAACCGGCCGAGGCTGCCGCCGACCCGGAACACTTCTTCGACCTGGAGAAGATCGAGGACCCACGGGAGCTGCTCGCCCGGGCGACCGAGCTGACGCTGGCGTTCCGCACGGCGACGGACCGGGCGATCGAGTACCAGGCGATCGCGGCGGCACAGCTCGCCGACCCGCGCCGGTTCGACCGGCTGACGGCGGCGGACGTGGCCGAGCGGGCGGAGTGGACCGAGGACTACGCCCGCAAGATGATCGAGTTCGGTCAGGACCTGATCCGCACGGGCGGCCGCGACCCGGAGGAGTAGGCCGGGAGGCTCGACCTCCTGGCATATGCCGGGGCGCAAGATACTCCTCCGGCCCCCCTCGTGTCCGGATTTTCGGCAACCCGCCGAGACGGCGCCGTCACGCCCGGTAGACCACTGGCATGACGACGTGGCTGAGCGACGAGACGACGATCCTTTACGACATCTGCCGGCACCAGCCCGCGCGGGTCACCGAGGACGGCGCCACCTGGCTCGCCTCCGCCACGTCCCGCCCGGGCCCCGCGCTCGCGACCTGGGAACAGCATCCCGCCTCCCCCGCCGTACTCCCCTGCGGCACGGTCTTCGACGTGGTGAACGTCGAGCCGACCTTCGGACGCCGGATGCTGGACCGGCTGTGGGCCGAGGGCCCGGGCTGCGGGCCCGTCGCGGTGCACCGGGGCCGCATGCTGCTCTTCGCCGCCCCGGGCACCGCCCAGCGCTTACCGTCCCTGCTCGACTGGGAGGAGTGGGGGCCCGAGGTCCCGAGGCCGCTCTGCCACGGCACCGGCGACGCGGTGACCATCCCGCCGCTCACCCCGCACGACTCGGCCGGCCCGCGCTGGCTCGTCGCCCCCGACACCCGCAAGCCGTGGCTGCCCGGGCCGGAGGTGCTGCTGTGGGCCTGCGTGCGTGCGGTCAGGGCCGTCCGGACGGTTAGGGCGGCCGATGTGCGGGTATCGATTTTTGGTTCCGCGGATCCGGATGCTAATGTCTACGACGTCAGCAGGCGCCGCTAGCTCAGTTGGTTAGAGCAGCTGACTCTTAATCAGCGGGTCCGGGGTTCGAGTCCCTGGCGGCGCACAGACGGAAGAAGCCCCTCGCGGAAGCGGGGGGCTTCTTCGTTGTGCCGGCTGCCGTCACCGCACCGGCTGCGGGCCGCTGATCCGCACCGTCCACACCCCCGCCCTGGTCCGCCCGTCCACCTCGACCCGTACGCCCGTGCCCGGCACCGTGTACGCCTCGCCCTCGCGCAGCGGCGCGTCCGCGAGTGGCGGGTAGACCGAGCGCTCGTAGCACGCCTCGGTGCGCGGGTGGGTGTCGACGACCTCGACCGGGCCGTCGCCGGAGGCCGCCTGGTTGCGGACCCGGTAGAGCAGCACGCCCTCGGTGCAGGTGTCCTTGTCGTTGCCGGTCGCCGAGCGGGCCTCGATCGCGAGGGCGCTGTCCCCGCCCGTACGGACCACGGCGAGCCGGGTGCCGACGGTGCCGCCGGCGACGGGGGCGGCGGCGACCGGCTCCAGGCTGACGACATGGGTGCCCGGGCCGCGTACGCAGGCCACCTGGGAGCGGTCGAGCCAGCCCAGCTTCCACTTGTGCCAGGCGAAGAGGTCGGGCGCGAGCCCGAACTGGCTGCCCATGACGTCCCAGTCGCCGACGTAGGTGTCCCAGTCGCCCTTGCCGTCGGTCGGCCGGTGGTAGAGGTCGGGCAGGTCGAAGACGTGGCCGGTCTCGTGGGCGAGCACGTTGCGGTCCGGCGGGTGGCGCTCGAAGACCGTGACGACCCGCTTGATCTCGGTGCCGTCGGCCTCCAGCGGGTGCTCCAGGTTGACCACCTTGGTGGCGTCGGAGTCCACGCCGGGCGCGTCCGGGTCGGCGACCAGATAGACGATGTCGTAGCGCGAGAAGTCGACCGAGGCGTCGGCGGCCCGGATCGCGTCGCGCAGGTAGGCCGCCCGGTGCTCGGCGCTCCAGTCCCGCCGTATCGCGTACGCCGCCGATTCCCGCGGCATCCGGGTCCAGCTCGTCTGCGGGTGGACGCGCAGGTCGAAGCGGCCGTAGGAGGCGCGCTCGAAGAACTCGGAGGTGCCCGGGAAGTGGTCGGCGGCCAGTTGGGCGGGGGTGGTCATGGGGGCGGAGTCCGGGAAGGACAGGAAGATCATGACCGCGTCGAGGGCCCGGGTGGGGCGCGGATAGGACCCGTTCCAGGTGTCGAGGCCGAGCGAGTGGTGCGCGGCGGTACGGGGCAGGGCGCAGGGTCCCGCCGAGGGCGCGGCGACGGCCGGGCCGGCGACCAGTCCGATCGCGGCGAGCGCGGCGAGAGAGGTGAAGGCGGCCGCGCCGGCCCGCAGGCGCGAACGGCGCACCGGCCCGTGCACTCGCCCGGGTGGCTGCTGACCCTTCACGTGACCCCTCACGTGGACCTCCCGCTCCGGAATGTGCGACACCTCACCCACCTTGTGGTGGTTTGCCGGGTTTCGCACCTTTCCGCTGCCCCGGTCGGGTGAGCGGGACCCGCCGGGTCGACGCGACACGTGCACGCGCCAGCTCACGGAAAGTCACATTCGGTCAGGTCGTCGTCGACCCGTGTCAGACCCGCGCAGAAACGATCGGGCGGACGGTCCGGGTGGGCAGCCTCACAGCCCGCCGGAGGCCCGTGACGGGCCTCGGAGCTGGAACGGCGCCCCGGCCAGCCTCTATGATCGGCACACTTTCCTTGGCCGACCATTCCGACCACATCTGTACGGCCCGAACGCACTACGGGAGCGAGCGGTGAGCGGAACCCCCGAAGGACCAGTGCACCCGTCGGCTGAGCCGGCACTCACGGAGAGTCACCCCCCGGCATCGGAATCCGAACTTTGGGACCCCCGCGCCCCCGAGCTCCGGGACACCGACCCTTGCGACTCCGACCCCCGCGACTCCGCGCACCGGGACTCCGAACTCCGCGACTACCGCGCCGCGTTCAACGCCGCCCGGATCGCGATGGCCATGGTCGACCGGGACGGCATCGTCCTCGCCGCCAACGACTCCTTCGGCTCGCTGCTCGGCACCGAGGCCGCCGCGCTGCGCGAGCAGGCCGCCGCCGACCTCGTCGACCTCGGCTCCGACGGCCGCACCTGGCACGCCTACCGCGAGGTGCTGAGCGGCCGGCGCTCCCGCTTCCGCTGCACCCGCCGACTCAAGCACCCCGACGGACGTTCGCTGTGGGCCGAGGTGACCGTGGCGCCCGTACCCGGCAGCGGCCGGGTGCTGCTCTCGGTCGCGGACATCAGCGACCGGCGCGAGCTCCAGGCCCGGCTGCGCCACCTCCAGATGCACGACCCGGTCACCCGGCTGCCCAACCGCACCCTGTTCTTCGAGCGGTTGACGGCGGCCATCGAGAGCGCCGCCGTCGAGAGCGCCGCGTCCCGGGGCCCGGAACCGGCGCCGGACCAGTCGTACGAGTCGTACCAGTCGTACCAGTCGTACGGGCATGGCAGAACAGGGCGGATCGGCATCTGCTACCTGGACCTGGACGGCTTCAAGGCGGTCAACGACACCCTCGGCCACCGGGTCGGCGACCGGCTGCTCGCCGCCGTCGCCGGGCGGCTCACCGAGTGCGCGGACGGCTACGGATACACCCGCAACGGCGGCCATCTGGTGGCCCGGCTCGGCGGCGACGAGTTCGCGATCCTGGTCGAGGACTCCACCGGGACCGAGCAGCTGGCCGACCTCGCGCAGTCCGCGCTGACCGCGCTCCAGGAGCCGTTCGACCTGGCCGGGCAGCGCCTCTCGGTCTCCGCGTCCATCGGTGTCGTCGAGCGCCCGGCCCAGGGCTCCTCCGCCACCTGCCTGATGCAGGCCGCCGACACCACGCTCTACTGGGCCAAGGCCGACGGCAAGTCCCGCTGGACCCTGTTCGACCCCGAGCGCAACGCGCACCGGATGACCAGGCAGGCGCTCAGCTCCACCCTCCGACCGGCCGTCGAGCGCGACGAGTTCGCGCTCGAGTACCAGCCCCTCGTCGACCTCGCCGACGGCTCGGTGCGGGGCGTCGAGGCCCTGGTGCGCTGGCACCACCCGCAGTTCGGCGTGCTGACGCCGAATCGGTTCGTCGGCATCGCCGAGGAGGACGGCTCCATCGTCGAGCTCGGCCGCTGGGTGCTGCGGACCGCCTGCCGCCAGGCCCGGCAGTGGCAGAAGGACCACCCGGGCGACCGGCCGATCTTCGTCAGCGTCAACGTGGCGGTCCGCCAGGTCTGGGACTCCGACCTGGTGGCCGACGTCGCCGGCATCCTCGCCGAGACCGGGCTCGCGCCCCACCTGCTCCAGCTCGAACTCACCGAGTCCGCCGTCATGGGCTCGGCCGGCCGGCCGCTCCAGGCCCTCCAGGCACTCAGCGACATGGGCGTGCGGATCGCCATCGACGACTTCGGCACCGGCTACTCCAACCTCGCCTACCTCAGCCGTCTCCCGGTCTCCGTCCTCAAGCTCGACGGCTCCTTCGTCCGCGGCTTCCAGGACGAGGCGCACGCCAACCCGGCCGACGAGCTGATCGTCGAGGCGCTCGTCCAGCTCGCCCACCGGCTCGGGCTCACGGTCACCGCCGAGTGCGTGGAGACCTCGGGCCAGGCCGCCCGGCTGCGCCGGATCGGCTGCGACACCGGACAGGGCTGGCTCTACTCGCGGGCGGTGGCCCCGGAACGCATCGCCGAACTGATCGGCGTCGCGCCCCTGCCCGTGGAGCCGCTCCCGGCGTAGCCCGTACGGCGTCCGTGGCGAGCGGGGCATGGAACTGCCCCCGGCCGGAGGGACATTCCGGGCGGGGGCAGCGGTCTTACGAGGGCGGCGTCAGGATCAGCAGGCGCCGAGGTCCTGCCAGACGCCCCACTCGCCGGTCGTGCCGGGCTCCTCGTTCTGCGTCCACCACTTGGCCTTCCAGTTGTGGCCCTTGTGGGAGACGGTCTGGCCGCCGGTGTAGACCTGGCCGGCCACGTACGCCGGGGCGGTGCAGGTGCCGCCGGTCGGCGTGGGCGTCGGGGTCGGCGTCGTGGTGGTCGGGGTCGGCGTGGGCGTGGTGGTGGTCGGCGTCGGCGTCGGGGTCGCGGTCGAGCCGCCCGGCTCCACCACCGTCGTGCCGCGCGCCAGGTCGGCGGCGAGCGCGTACGCCGTGCCGTTGATCGTCACCGTCCAGTTCGACGGAGTCGACACCGGCAGGTAGTAGTTGAAGGCCACGTCGACGGTGGCTCCGGGGGCGAGCGACTGCCAGGCCGGGAGCTTCAGGGAGACCCGGTGGAAGTCGCCCTTCAGGCCGCCCACGTTGCTGCCCGTGTGGTCGCTGCTGATCACCTTCGTACCGAAGCCGGACTGGTCGGAGGCGTTGTTCGGGGCCGAGGTGGAGTAGTCGAACTGGAACTCCGTGCCGCCCGGCAGGGTCGTCTGCGTGTTGTTGGTGATCCGGAGCTTCGGCGTGATCGGGTAGTTGGAGTCGCCCAGCTTGAAGTCGGTGAACTCCACGCCCACGTTCACGGCCTGCGTCGGCAGCGGCCTGTTCGACTTCTTCGCGCCGTACGGGGTGGCCGCCTTGAACTTGTCGTACATCAGCGAGGTGAGCGTGGAGCCCATCTCGTACTGGCCCTTGGCCGCGTTCCAGCCGTAGTCGCCGGCCAGCTCCCAGATCATCGTGCCGCCGATGCCGCGGTCGACCACGTAGTCGGCCTTGGCGCCCACCGACTGCTCGTCCTCGGTGGACAGGAAGACCTTCTTCTCGGCGTTCCACAGCCATGGGGCGACCAGCGTGGAGTCGTACTTGCGGGCGTAGGTGCCAGTCAGCGTGGTGTTCGCGGGGAAGCCGTACTTGGTGACGTAGTCGCCGACGATCCCCTTCTCCAGGTTCTTGGCGTGCCACATCGGGTTGGAACCGGCGGGCGACTCCTGCCCGTTGGTGTCCTTGTCGTGCCACAGGTTGTCGATGCCGGAGGCACCGTCACCGCACTTGGTCAGGCCGGAGCCGGCCGGGCAGGTGGTCGCGGCTGCCTTGCCCCACAGGCCGTCGGTGCCGCCCTGTACGTTCTTGTGGCCGCGGGTGTAGTAGGGCAGGCCGATGTTGATTCGGCCGGCCGGCATCGAGCCGCGGAAGTAGTGGTAGGCCCAGTCGGTGTTGAGGTAGCCGATGGAACCGTACTGCGAGGAGCCGTAGACGTTCGCGGCGGCGAGCTCGGCGTCCTTGCCGTCGTCGAAGAGCGAGGCGTTCGGGCCGACGTACTCGTTCCAGGCGCCGTGCAGGTCGTAGGACATGATGTTGACGTAGTCCAGGTACTTCTGCATCTGGAAGGTCTCCATGCCGCGCAGCAGATAGCCGGAGGAGGGCGCGGCGACGGTCAGCAGGTAATGCCTGCCGTCGGCGGCGCCGGCCCGGTCGAGCTTCTCGCGCAGCGACTTCATCAGGGCCGCGTAGCCCTGCACGAGGCCCGCGCGGCGCGCGTTGGCGAGCTGCCAGTCGAGCGGGTTGCCGGCGTCCTTCATCGTCGTCGGGTACTCGTAGTCGATGTCGACGCCGTTGAAGCCGTACTTGCGGATGAAGTCGACGGCGGAGTTCGCGAACGTGTCGATCCCGGCCTGGTTGACCGACCCGTCGGCGTTGGTGGCCATCGCGTAGAAGCCGCCGGAGTTCACCCGGTTGCCGCTGTCGTCGAAGTAGCCGCCGGTCTCCGCCCAGCCGCCGACCGAGATCAGCGTCTTCACGTTCGGGTGGGTCTTCTTGAACTTGTTCAGCAGGTTGAAGTGGCCCTTGTAGGGGTACGCCGGGTCCATCTCGGCGCCTGCGACACCGGGCCAGGTCATCCCGGTGGCCGCGTTGTCCGGGCCGTCCGCGCCCACGGACAGCTTGTTGTCGCCGCCGACGTGGCCGAAGGCGTAGTTGATGTGGGTGACCTTGTCCCACGGGATGTCGGAGGCGAGATAGGCGGGCTCGCCGTTCTTGCCGGTGCGCCAGCCGGTGAAGTAGCCGATGACCCGGCGCTGGTGGTCCGCGCCCATCTTCTCGCGGCCCTCGGTGTCGTAGACCGAGCAGTACGGGACGTCGACGCCGGGCGTCTTGTAGAGCCCGTCGGGGCGACAGCTCTCGTTGTCGGCCGCGTACGAGACGCCGCCGGTGGTGAGGGAGCTGATCAGCAGCCCGGCGACGGCGGCGCCGGAAGCGAGCAGCGAGGCCCTCTTCTTCGTGGGGGACAGCACGATCGGTTCCTCCAAGGGAGGTGGGCGGGGAACACAACGAACAACGGGGTGGGTCGTGTTGGGCCCGTGGAGTGCGCACACCGGCGGGCCGTACCTCGGAGGTGACACGGAGATTAAGAGGACTAGACCAGTGCGTCAATAGGTCTGGACCAAAGGCGTATTCCGTGGGAGGGTGGGCCGGGCTGTGAGTCAGCCCACAGGGCCTCACCCGTATGGCCGGTCTTCGTCCGTGGCACACTGGCCCTGTATCAGCAGCAGCGCACTCCGGGGTCGGTGTAATTCCGAACCGGCGGTATAGTCCGCGACCCGTCCGCAGCCAGCGGCCGGTTGACCAGGTGAGATTCCTGGACCGACGGTGAAAGTCCGGATGGGAGGCAGTGCGCGGCGGGCGACCCCTTCACAGGGGTGAGCCGGCCGTACGTCCGCTGGTCGCCGTACCGGTCTCCGGTCCCCGGCGCACCCGGAGGACATCCGGCTTCGGCGCACCCTGCGCGAGGCCGTCGTACCCGCTCTCTGTCGTCATCGACAGGCCCCGGAGTCCGTGCCCGAAGAGGCAGGAGGACCCGGTGGCCACGCCAGCCGACATCACCGCCATGCGACGCGCGATCGCGCTCGCCGCCCGCGGACTCGGCTCCACCAGCCCCAACCCCGTCGTCGGCTGCGTCATCACCGACGCCTCCGGCCACCAGGTGGGCGCCGGGTGGCACCAGCGCGCCGGCGGCCCGCACGCCGAGGTCCACGCGCTGCGCGAGGCCGGCGTCCTGGCCCGCGGCGGCACCGCGTACGTCACCCTCGAACCCTGCAACCACACCGGCCGCACCGGCCCCTGCGCCCAGGCCCTCATCGAGGCCGGGATCGCCCGTGTCGTCTACGCGGTCGGCGACCCGAACCCGCAGGCCACGGGTGGTGCCGACACACTGCGCGAGGCCGGCGTCGAGGTCGAGCAGGGCGTCCTGCGGGACGAGGCCGAGGCCGGCAACACCGCCTGGCTCACCTCCGTACGCGAGGGCCGCCCCTTCGTCCGCTGGAAGTACGCCGCCACCCTCGACGGCCGGATCGCCGCCGCCGACGGCACCTCCCGCTGGATCAGCTCCGCCGAGTCCCGCGCCGACGTCCACCGGCTGCGCGCCGAGGCCGACGCCGTCCTGGTCGGCGGCGGGACGCTGCGCGCGGACGACCCGCACCTCGCCGTCCGCGGCATCGAAGGCGTCACCCAGCCGCTGCGGATCGCCGTCGACACCCGCGCCGAGCTGCTGCCCACCGCCCGCGTCCTCGACGACGCCGCCCCCACCCTGCTGGTCGTCGGCGAGGACGCCGACACCCGGCACCTGCCCGGCGTCGAACTGCTCCGGCTGCCCCTGCACGACGGCCGCATCGACGTGCACGAGCTGCTCACCCGGCTGTACGCCCGTGGCATCCGCTCCGTCCTCCTCGAAGGCGGCCCCACCCTCGCGGGCGCCTTCGTCGCCGCGGGCGCCGTCGACCAGGTCGTCGGCTATCTCGCCCCGGTACTGCTCGGCGCCGGCCCCGCGGCCCTCGCCGACGCAGGAATCACCACCATCACGCGTGCGTTGCGCCTCGACGTCATCGACACCGCGCGCATTGGATCCGATATCCGCATCACCGCCGTTCCCGGCGCCGTCCCCACCGCCGGCCCCACCGCCCCTGCCGTCCTGACCCCCAAGGGAGCCTGACCGTGTTCACCGGAATCGTCGAAGAGCTGGGCGAGGTCGTCGCCGTCGAGCAGCTGGCGGACGCCTCCCGTTTCCGCCTGCGCGGCCCCGTGGTCACCGAGGGTGCCCAGCACGGCGACTCGATCGCCGTCAACGGCGTCTGCCTCACGGTCGTGGAGTTCGGCGACGGCGAGTTCACCGCCGACGTCATGGCCGAGACCCTCAAGCGCTCCTCGCTGGGCGCCCTGGAGGTCGGTTCCCGCGTCAACCTGGAGCGGCCCATGGCCGTCGGCGGACGCCTCGGCGGCCACATCGTCCAGGGCCATGTGGACGGCACCGGCACCGTCCTGGAGCGCGAGCCCTCCGAACACTGGGAGATCGTCAAGGTCGGCCTGCCCGCGCAGCTCGCCCGCTACGTCGTCGAGAAGGGCTCCATCACCGTCGACGGCGTGAGCCTCACCGTCGTCGAGGTCGGCGACGACTGGTTCACCATCAGCCTCATCCCCACCACCCTCGCCCTGACCACGCTCGGCATCAAGCAGCCCGGCGCCCCGGTCAACCTCGAGGTGGACGTCATCGCCAAGTACGTCGAGCGGCTGCTCGGCCCGAACGGACCGTCGAACGGACAGGAGAACGTCAAGTGAACTGGCTCAACTCCGAGGCCTTCGCCGTCTTCGGCCAGCACATCATGTGGTCCGACATGATCGGCAACACGATCGGTCTGATCGCCCTGGCCCTCGGCTGGCGCCGCTCCATCCTCACCTGGCCCGCCCAGCTGCTCTCCGGCCTGATCCTCGTCGGCGCCTACGCCTCCGCCCACCTGGCCGGCGGCGTCGGCAAGCAGCTCCTCGTCATCGGCGTCGCCGCCTGGGGCTGGTGGCAGTGGAACCGCGGCCGCCAGCAGGCGCAGGACGGCTCCATCGCCGTCCGCTTCGCCACCTGGAAGGAGCGCGGACTGCTCCTGGGCGGCGCGGCCCTCGGCACCCTCGCCGTCGGCGGCCTGTTCACCCTCTACCCGTCGCTCTCCTGGAGCCCGTGGGCCGACGCGTACATCTTCGTCGGCACCCTCGTCGCGATGGTCGCCCAGGCCCGCGGCCTGGTCGAGTTCTGGTTCGCCTGGCTCCTCGTCGACCTGGTCGGCGTCCCGCTCGCCTTCAGCAGCGGCCTCGCCTTCTCCGGCCTGGTCTACGTCATCTACTTCGCCCTCGTCATCTGGGGCATGCGCGACTGGTGGCTCCGGTCCCGCGCCGTTCCCGCCACTCTGGAAGGAGCCCACGCATGAGCAGTGCGCTGCCTCTCTGGGACGCCACCGACCTCACCCTCGACCCCGTCGAGCAGGCCATCGCGGACATCGCCGCCGGCCGCCCCGTCGTAGTCGTGGACGACGAGGACCGCGAGAACGAGGGCGACCTCGTCATCGCCGCCGAGAAGGCCACCCCCGAGGTCGTCGCCTTCATGATGAGCGAGTGCCGCGGCCTGATCTGCGCCCCCATGGAGGGCGACGAGCTGGACCGCCTCCGGCTGCCGCAGATGGTCGACGACAACACCGAGTCGATGAAGACCGCCTTCACCGTCTCCGTCGACGCGACCGCCGCCCACGGCGTGACCACCGGCATCTCCGCCGCCGACCGCGCCACCACCCTGCGGATGCTCGCGAGCGGCGTGCACGAGCCCGGCGACTTCGTCCGCCCCGGCCACATCTTCCCGCTGCGCGCCAAGGACGGCGGCGTGCTCGCCCGCAACGGCCACACCGAGGCCGCCGTCGACCTCGCCCGGCTCGCCGGGCTCCGCCCGGCCGGCGCGATCGTCGAGATCGCCGGCGAGGACGGCGCCATGCTGCGGCTGCCCGAGCTGATCCCGTTCGCCCGCAAGCACGGCCTGACGATCATCTCCATCGAGGACCTGATCGCCTACCGCCGCTCCGCCGAGCCGACCGTCCGCCGCGAGGCCGAGGTCCAGCTGCCCACCGCGCACGGCGAGTTCACCGCGTACGGCTACCGCTCCACCGTCGACGGCGTCGAGCACGTCGCCCTCGTCCACGGCGAGATCGGCGACGGCCGGGACGTGCTGGTCCGGGTCCACTCCGAGTGCCTCACCGGCGACGTCTTCCACTCGCTGCGCTGCGACTGCGGCCCCCAGCTCCAGGCGTCCATGGACCGGATCACCGAGGCCGGCCGCGGCGTCGTGGTCTATCTGCGCGGCCACGAGGGACGCGGCATCGGCCTGCTGTCCAAGCTGCGCGCGTACGAGCTCCAGGAGCGCGGCCGCGACACCCTCGACGCCAACCTGGAGCTCGGCCTGCCCGCCGACGCCCGCGACTACGCGGCCGGCGCGCAGATCCTCGCCGACCTCGGCGTCCGCACCCTGCGCCTGATGACCAACAACCCCGACAAGGTCGACGCGCTCACCCGCCACGGCCTCACCGTCGAGGGCCGCGAGCCCATGCCCGTCCAGGCCGGCGAGCACAACCTCACCTACCTGCGCACCAAGCGGGACCGGATGGGCCACGACCTGCCCTGGCTGGACGGCACGCAGCCGTCCACCTGCGGAAACCAGTAAGTCAGCACATACCGAGATCGACCAAGGAGAACCATGAGCGGCAAGGGCGCACCCGTCCTCAGCGTGAAGAACTGCGGCGACCTGCGGGTGGCGGTCATCGCCGCCCAGTGGCACGAGAAGATCATGGACGGCCTCGTCGACGGCGCCCTGCGGGCGCTCAGCGAGCTCGGCATCGAGGAGCCCACCCTGCTGCGCGTCCCCGGCAGCTTCGAGCTCCCCGTCGTGGCCAAGGTGCTCGCCGGACGCGGCTACGATGCCATCGTGGCCCTCGGCGTCGTCATCCGCGGCGGGACGCCGCACTTCGAGTACGTGTGCCAGGGCGTCACCCACGGCCTCACCCAGGTCTCGATCGACACCGGCGTACCCGTCGGATTCGGCGTCCTGACCGTGGACAACGAGGAGCAGGCCCTGGACCGGGCCGGCCTGGAGGGCTCCAGCGAGGACAAGGGCCACGAGGCCGTCACCGCCGCCGTCGCCACCGCCACCACGCTGCGCACGGTCAGCGAACCCTGGCGCTGAGTGCAAGCCTCGCACCCCGTACTCTTAGGACATCATGGCGAACAAAACCTTCGAAGAGCTCTTCGCCGAGCTCAAGCTCAAGGCCGAGACCGGCGACCCGGCGACCTCCCGTACCGCGGAACTGGTCGGCAAGGGCGTCCATGCCATCGGCAAGAAGGTCGTCGAGGAGGCCGCCGAGGTCTGGATGGCCGCCGAGTACGAGGGCAAGGAAGCCGCCGCCGAGGAGATCTCGCAGCTGCTGTACCACGTCCAGGTGATGATGGTCGCCCGCGGGATCTCGCTCGACGACGTCTACGCCCACCTCTGAGCACCGAGCACCCGACACCCCGAAACTCCTGAGGCAAAGGAAGCCCACCCCATGCTGCGCATCGCCGTCCCCAACAAGGGTTCTCTCTCCGGACCTGCGATGGAGATGCTCCATGAGGCGGGCTACCGGCAGCGCAAGGAGTCCAAGGAGCTCGTCACCGTCGACCCGGACAACGAGGTGGAGTTCTTCTACCTCCGTCCCAAGGACATCGCGATCTACGTGGCGTCCGGCCGGCTCGACATCGGCATCACCGGCCGCGACCTGCTCCTGGACTCCGGCGCCAACGCCGAGGAGATCCTGCCGCTGAACTTCGGCCGTTCCACCTTCCGCTACGCCACCCGCCCCGGCACCGCGAAGGGCCCCGAGGACTTCCACGGGATGACGATCGCCACCTCCTACGAGGGCATCGTCGCCAAGCACCTCGCCGAGCAGGGCGTCGACGCCTCCGTCGTCCACCTCGACGGCGCCGTCGAGACCGCGATCCAGCTGGGCGTCGCCCAGATCATCGCGGACGTCGTCGAGACCGGCACCAGCCTGCGCAACGCCGGCCTGGAGGTCATCGGCGAGCCGATCCTCACCTCCGAGGCCGTCGTCGTCCGCCGCACCGGCGCCACGGCCGACGACCCCAAGGTGCAGCAGTTCCTGCGCCGCCTCCAGGGCGTCCTCGTCGCCCGCTCGTACGTGATGATGGACTACGACTGCCGCGCCGAGCACCTGGAGCAGGCCGTCGCCCTCACCCCGGGCCTGGAGTCGCCCACCGTCTCGCCGCTGCACAACGAGGGCTGGGTCGCCGTGCGCGCCATGGTCCCCGCCAAGGAGGCGCAGAAGGTCATGGACGACCTGTACGAGCTGGGCGCGCGCGCCATCCTCACCACGGCCATTCACGCCTGCCGCCTCTGACCCCGACCGCCGCCGCTCAGCCGGCCGCTCGCCGCTGAGCCGGCCGGTGGCCGCCGAGCCGCCCGGACGCCGGTGAGCCGGCCGGTGGCTGCCGAAGAGCCGCCCGGTCGCCGCCGAGCCGGCCGGTGGCCGCCGAGCTCGCCCGCCGACCCACCCGCCTGCCGCACTTCCGCGAGGAACACCCGATGTCCGACGTCACGCCGCCCGCCCTTCCGGTCACCTTCCGGCCGGCCCGCACCCGGGTCGTCCTGCTGACCCTCGGCGTGGCGATGTTCGTCGTCATCTCGGCCGTCGGGCTGATCCTGGAGAAGCTCGGACCGGGGGAGCGGGCCAGCTTCGTCCTCACCGCCGCGCTCTTCCTGGGCGTCATGGTGCTGCTGGCGCGGCCCAAGGTCGTCGCCGACGACGCGGGCGTGACGGTCGTCAACATCACCCGAAGGCGCCGGCTCGCGTGGGCCGAGATCCTGCGGGTCAACCTGCGCCCCGGCGACCCCTGGGTCTTCCTCGACCTGAGCGACGGCACCAGCCTGCCCGTGCTTGGCATCCAGCCGGGCATCGCCAAGGAGAAGGCCATCAGCGACGCCCGCGCGCTGCGCGCCCTCGCCGACAGCCATGGCAGCGGCGCGGAGGCGACCCGCGCGGACGGGCAACCCTGATCCGTCCCCCAAACGGGGCCGACCCCCTGCCCGACACGGCGCGGGCGTGACTACTCTTGAGGCGGTGGTGCCGAGCGGCACCACCGCCTCGCATGTGCAGGGCCGCCCGCCGGCGGCCCGCGAGGCCACCCTTCGACCCGAGGAGTGACTCCCTCCGGCAATGGACGGATCGTCCGGTAGTACCTGCGCCGCCCCCTCCCTGGAGGCGGCGGCATGATCGTCTCTCTGTCGCTGCTCGCCGCAGCCTTCCTTCTGATCCTCGCCAACGGCTTCTTCGTGGCCGCCGAGTTCGGCCTCGTCACCGTGGAACGCGCCGAGGCCGAGCGCGCCGCAGCCGAAGGCGACCGCCGCGCCCGCGGCGTCGTGACGGCGCTGCGCGAGCTGTCCTTCCAGCTCTCCGGCACCCAGCTCGGCATCACCATCACCTCGCTCGTCACCGGCATGCTCGCCGAACCCGCGCTCGCCGGCCTGCTCGACGGGCCGCTCGCCGCGACCGGACTGCCCGAAGGGGCCGTCTCCGGCATCTCGGTGCTGGTCGGCATGCTGCTCGCGTCCGCCGTGCAGATGGTCGTCGGAGAACTCGTGCCCAAGAACTGGGCGGTCTCCCGGCCGCTCCAGGTGGCCCGCTTCGTGGCCGGCCCGCAGCACGTCTTCTCCGCCCTGTTCCGCCCGGTGATCTCCGTACTGAACACCGTCGCCAACCGGCTCGTCCGGCTCTTCGGCGTCGAACCCGCCGACGAGCTCGACTCGGTGCGCACCCCGGGGGAGCTGGTCTCCCTCGCCCGCCACTCGGCCCAGGCCGGCGCCCTCGAACAGGACACCGCCGACCTCTTCGTACGGACCCTGTCGCTCGGCGGGCTCACCGCCGAGCAGGTCATGACCCCGCGGGTGAAGATGAGCGCCCTGCAGTCGGACGCCACCGCGGCCGACGTCCTCAACCTCACCCGGGCCACCGGCCTGTCCCGCTTCCCGGTCTACCGCGAGCGGATCGACGAGATCGTCGGCATGGTCCACCTGAAGGACGCCCTCGCCGTCGTCCCGCACGAGCGGCACCGGACCCCCGTCGGCCGGATCGCCGTCCCGCCGCTGCTCGTCCCCGAGTCGCTGCCCGCCCAGGCCCTCCTGGAGCGGCTGCGCCGCGAGCAGCCGATCGCGGTCGTCGTCGACGAGTACGGCGGCACCGCCGGCGTCGTCACCCTGGAGGACATCGTCGAGGAACTCGTCGGCGAGGTCCGCGACGAGCACGACACCGCCGCCGACGAACGGCCCGAACTCGCCCCCGTACCCTCCGAGGACGGCAAGGAGGTCTGGGAGGCCGACGGCTCCTGCCGGGTGCACACCCTGCACCGGATAGGACTCGACGTGCCCGACGGACCGTACGAGACGGTCGCCGGGCTCGTCGCCGACCTGCTCGGGCGCATCCCCGCCCCGGGCGACCGGGCCGAACTCCCCGGCTGGCGGCTCTCGGTGCGCCAGGTCGACCGCTACCGCGCCGAACGGGTGCGGATCATGCGCACCGCCCCGGTGCCCGTCGCCGTGGAGGCCGCCCGATGAGTCTGCTCCCGCTGCTCTTCGCCGTCCTCCTCGTGCTCGCCAACGGCTTCTTCGTCGGCGCCGAGTTCGCGCTCGTCTCCGTGCGCCGCAGCCAGATCGAGCCGCTCGGCGGCAAGCGGGCCCGCCAGGTCCTGTACGGCCTGGAGAACCTGCCGCAGATGATGGCCGCCGCCCAGTTCGGCATCACCGTCGCCTCGCTCACCCTCGGCGCCGTCGCCGAGCCGACCGTGGCCGCGCTGCTCGAACCGGTCTTCCACGCCCTGCACGTGCCGGAGGGCCTGATCCACCCCCTCGGGTACGTGTTCGCGCTCGCCGTGGTGGTCTTCCTCCACCTGGTGATCGGCGAAATGGTCCCGAAGAACCTGGCCATGGCGGACCCCGAGCGCACCGCGCTCCTCCTCGGCCCCGGCCTGGTCGGCTTCGCCCGGCTCTGCCGGCCCGTCACCACCGCCCTCGGCGCCTGCGCCCGGCTGGTGCTGCGGGCCTTCAAGGTGGAGCCCAAGGACGAGGTCGAGGCCGTCTTCACCAGCGCCCAGCTCGGGCGCCTCGTCGAGGACGCCGGCCAGGCCGGACTCCTCGACCCGGCCGAGCAGGAGCGCCTGGAGGACGCCCTGGAACTGGGCACCCGCCCCGTCACGGACGTCCTCATCCCCTCGGCCTCGCTGGTCACGGTCTCCCCGTCCGTCACTCCGCGCGAGATCGAGGAGCTCACCGTCCGGACCGGGTACTCCCGCTTCCCGGTCTGCCGCAAGGGCCGCGGCACCTTCATGGGCTTCGTGCACGTGAAGGACGTCCTCGACCTGGAGGACCGCGAGCGCGCGGTGCCCCAGCACATCTGGCGCCCCATGGCCACGCTCCGGTCCGAGCTGCCGCTCGACGACGCCCTCACCGTGATGCGCCGCGCCGCCACCCACCTGGCCCAGGTCGCGGACGCCTCCGGCCGGGTGCTCGGCCTGGTCGCCATGGAGGACGTCCTGGAGATGCTGGTGGGCGAGGTCCGCGACCCGGCACACCGGGTCGCCCCGGCCCCCCGGCCGGAACGGCCGGCGGAGGCGCTGGCGGGCTGAGCGGGCGGGGCGCTTGGATCCAATATCCGAGCTCCGGGATCCAATATCCCGGTGCTCGGGTCCCAAATATTGGATCCACGATCCCGGATCCACGATCCCGGATCCACGATCCCGGATCCACGATCCCGGATCCACGATCCCGGATCCACGGTCCCGGATCCACGGTCCCGGATCCACGGTCCCGGATCCACGGTCCCGGATCCACGGTCCCGGATCCACGGTCCCGGATCCACGATCCGGCATCCCGGATCAGATCCCCGGCGGTTCCTGCGGGCCGCGGTCCATCGGGCCGCGGCCCGACAGGACCTCGCCGTACGCCTGCATCAGGTCCGGCAGGCGCAGCGTCGCGAGGTCGTCGCGGGTCGGGGTGGTCGCGTAGCCGGACAGCCGCAGATCCCGGTAGGCGCAGGACTTCTCGTACAGGGTGCGCAGGAAGCGCCCGTTGCCGAGCTCGTCGATCCAGCCCTGCTCGACGACGTGCCCGCTGATCGAGCCCAGCTCCTCCAGGGCCTCCTCGTCCCAGCAGTCGCCGTTCGCGGCGGCGAGCACCTTGCCGATCTCGGTGAGTTCGAGCGGGCGGTACGAGGGGAAGTCGACCCGGGTAGTGAAGCGGGAGGACAGCCCGGGGTTGGCGGCGAGCAGCCGGTCCATGCCCTCCGGGTAGCCGGCCAGGATCACCACCAGGTGGTCCCGGTTGTCCTCGGCGCGCTTGAGGAGGACCTGGAGGGCCTCGTCGCCGTAGGCGTCGCCCTTGCTGTAGCCGGTGTTGGAGAGCGAGTACGCCTCGTCGACGAAGAGCACGCCGCCGACGGCCGAGTCGATCAGCTCGTTCGCCTTGACCGCAGTCTGGCCGAGGAACTCGCCGACCAGGTCGGCACGCTGGGCCTCCACGAGATGGTCGCCGCCGAGCAGCCCGAGCGCGTAGAACACCCGGCCGAGGATGCGGGCGACGGTGGTCTTGCCGGTGCCGGAGGGGCCCGAGAAGACAAAGTGACGTTTCGGCGGCTGGACGGGAAGGCCCTGTCCGGCGCGGAGCCGGGCCATCTCCAGCTGCGCCGACAGGGCCTTGACCTGCCGCTTGACCGGTTCCATGCCGACCATCCGCTCCAGCTCGGCGAGCGCCTCGGCGAGGAGTGCCGGGTCGGTCGGACTGGCGGGAAAGCGCGGCGGCACCGGCTGCGGCGGGATCGCCGCCTTCTGCCGGACGACGTCGGGCGGCTCCGGCGGCGCGGGAGGCGGCACGGCCTCGGTGCTGAGCATGAGCCCGTCGCCGGCCGGCGTCTCCGGCACGAAGCGGTCGCCGTCCACCATGTCCTGGCCGAGCCCGCCGTACACCGCGGTGGTGAGGCCCGCCGGGTCGTCCGGGCCCTCGAAGCCGTCGTACTCGGCGATCGCGGCGAGCCGCGCCGCCGTGTCCATGAACGCCGGGTCGATCCGGTGCACCGCCCGGTAGAGGGGCAGCGCGGCGGCGCTCCGGCCGGTGCCCTCGTGGGCCCGGGCCAGCCAGTAGCGCAGCTCCTTGCGCTGCGGCTGTTCGCTGCGGCAGCGCATCAGCGCCGCGGCGAGCAGCGGCTCGGCCTGCCCGTACATCTCCAGGCGCACCCGCGCCATGCCGCCGAAGAGCCCCGCCTCGATGCCGAGCAGCGGGTCGTCGACGAGCGGTTCGGTGTGCCGGACCAGCTGGTCCCAGTCCTTGACCAGATAGGCGCGGCAGGCGTGCAGGAAGCGGACCTGCGGGTCGGTGTCGACCGGCGGGAGCCCGGCGAGGGCCCGGTCCAGCTCGGCCACATGGCGGCCGTCGAGCCAGTGCGAGGCGTGCGCGAGCAGCAGATCACGCGGGCTCTCGAGCACCGGCTGCACCCACCAGCCCAGCCAGTACCAGGAGTTGAGCGTCCTGCGGTGCCGGGACCGTTGCTCGCCGAAGCGCTCGCGGTTGCGGTACATGCGCAACAGCGCGGTCGTGGTGTCGACCCGCAGCGCGTGCAGGCCGAGCCAGCCGTCGGCCATGCCGGGGTCGATGCGCACCGCCGTGCGGAACTCCTCCTCGGCCTGCGGATAGGCGCCCATCGTGTAGGCGTCGACTCCGCGCAGCCAGGCGAGTTCGGCGGGGGCGTGTGCGCCCTGTGTGCCGAAGTCCATCGGGTCCCCCACAACCGTCTACACGTGGACGGGAATTGACCGCACCGAGGGGCATCGTACCTGTGCAGGGGGTGCGTGATGAGGGTGAAGAAGCCGATCTCCCGCGATCGACGCGATCCGCCGGCAGCTCGCGGCCGGTTACCCACGGTAAGCGTGGGGGCGGAACGAAGCCCCCGATCACGGGGGAACAACCGGGGGCTTCGCGTCCGCGGCGGCTCCGAAGGGCCGCACATTGAGAACGTAAGACCTGTACGCCCCTTGGGTCAAGCGGAGTTGAGGCACTTGCGGAAGCGGAGTGCGGGCCACTCAGTTTGCGGCCGGGGAGTCGTCACGCTGGGTGATGATCTGGTTCGGGCTTGCCGCCACAGCAGGCCCTGGCAGCCACTCGTAGCCCTCTCCGCGCTCCCGTACCAGGGTGTCGGCGAACGGCCGCGAAGGGTCCTCGGAGAAATGGCGAGACTCCGCCACCGTCCAGCCGTCCCAGAAGTCGGAGAGCTCGGGCCCGTCGCGGTGCCGGCCGCGCGCCCAGGAATCCTCGGGGCCGCGCTCCATCCACAGCAGCCGCGCCAGATGCGACCGCACCGCCCGCCGCCCCGCGCCCACGCCCTCCAGGAGCACCACGGGTGCGGGAGCCAACGGCCGGGGCGCGCCGAAACGGCGCAGGACCCAGTCGTACGGGTGGTAGAGCGCCGTCTCGCCCCGGGAGAGCGGCTCGATCACCTCGCCGAGGAGCCGGCCGGTCCACTCGAAGAGCTCTTCGTGCGTGGCGAGGTCGTCGAGATGGAGGACGGGAGCGTCGTCCAGGGCGGCCGCGAGCCGGCCGGCGAGCGTCGACTTGCCGGACCCCGCGTGCCCGTCGACCGCGACGAGCCGCACCGGGCCGCAGGAGGGCGGCAGTCGGCGCAAGGAGGCGGCCACGCGGTCGAGATCGTTCATGGCCCCAGGGTAGGGGAGCGCCGCGCCCGGGTCCGCCGCAGGTCAGCGCGACCGGAACCGTCAGTGGTGAAGACCAATATTGCTCGCGCGGCACGTGTCGAAGCGCTGGCAGAAGCCGTCCGCGTGCCGCGATTATGGGGCGCGCAGCCCGTCCGTTCGCCATCACCGACTGGAGGGTCACCGCCCATGCCCCCTGCCACCCCGCGCAGAACCGTCCTCGCCGCCGCCCTCGCCGCGGCGGCCGCCACCGCCGCCACCACGGCCCCGGCCGCCTCCGCCGCGGAGGCCTGCGCCGACCGCGAGACGTGCACCGACGAGACCACGGGCCACGCCCCGGCGCCCGGACTCGTCGACAACCGCTTCTGGTCCACGTACACCGACTGGCGCTGCGGCACCCCGGCCGGCACCAGGGCCGTCGCCGGCCACCGCCCCGGCCTGGAGATCGACACCCCGGCCGGCCGCACCGACTACACCGACCCGCACACCGGCCGGACGGCCACCTGGGAGTACGCCCGCTGGACCTCGC
Organism: Streptomyces sp. NPDC003943; assembly: GCF_053605265.1. Lineage (NCBI taxonomy): Bacteria > Bacillati > Actinomycetota > Actinomycetes > Kitasatosporales > Streptomycetaceae > Streptomyces > Streptomyces sp. NPDC003943. The sequence continues at coordinate 75,913 of NZ_JBSGIW010000019.1, forward strand.
CCGTCCACACCTCCACCGTCCCCGCCACCGAGGTCGTCGCCTCCTGGAACGCCCACACCCCGCCCGGCACCTGGCTCCAGGTCGAACTGCGCGGCACCTACGGCGACGGCACCGACACCCCCTGGTTCGTGATGGGCCGCTGGGCCGCGGGCGACGCCGACATCCGCCGTACCTCCGTCGACGACCAGAGCGACGGCAAGGCGTCCATCTGGACCGACACCTTCTCGATCGACGACCCGGCGAGCGGCCTCCGGCTCGTCTCGTACCGCCTGCGCCTCACCCTCCACCGCACGCCCGGCACCACCCTCACCCCCACGGTCTGGCGCCTCGGCGCGATGGCCTCCGACGTCCCCGACCGCTTCACCGTGCCCGCCTCCGAGCCCGGCCCCGGCCACGAGCTGGTCGTGCCGCGCTACTCGCAGAACATCCACGTCGGGCAGTACCCCGAGTACGACAACGGCGGCGAGGCCTGGTGCAGCCCCACCTCCTCGCAGATGATCGTCGAGTACTGGGGCCGCCGCCCCGCCGCCGAGGACCTCGCCTGGGTGAACCCGTCGTACGCCGACCCCCAGGTCTGCCACGCGGCCCGCTTCACGTACGACTACCAGTACGCGGGCTGCGGCAACTGGCCCTTCAACGCCGCCTACGCCGCCACCTACCCCGACATGAACGCCGTCGTGACCCGGCTCCACTCGCTCACCGACCTGGAGACCCTGACCCGGGCCGGCATCCCGGCCATCACCTCCCAGTCCTTCCGCAAGGACGAACTGACCGGCGCCGGCTACGGCACCTCGGGCCACCTCATGACCGTCATCGGCTTCACCGCCGACGGCGACGTGATCGCCAACGACCCCGCCTCCCCCGGCGACGAGGCCGTCCGCCGGATCTACAAGCGGCGCGAATGGGAGAACATCTGGCTCCGCACCAAGCGCTACGACGCGAACGGCAAGGTCAGAAGCGGTACAGGCGGTGTCTGTTACCTCTACTGGCCGGTCAAGTCGACAGCAGGTCAGCGCCGCGTGCTGCAGTCGTTGGGGCTGGTGTGAGCGTCCCGTTCTGACCACGTCGCTTATGCAGGAATCCTCTTCGTTCCCCGAGGTTGACGACATTCGCTCACGGGCGGGTCTGCTCTCAGCCAGAGTGAACCGTCGGCGGCCGGCGCCTGATCACCCCGCCCGTGACGCCAGTGTCCTCCCCTCACATCGGAAGAAGAGGAAAACACCATGCGAGCAACGAGAAACGCCCGTGCGCAGGTCTCATCCTCCGCGCGCGCCCCGCGCCGTCGATGGGCCCGAGTCGCCGGGCCTCTCGCCGCTGCGGCCATGGCCACGATGCTCGTGTCGCCGGCCGCCACCGCTGCGCCCATGGCCGACACGGCCAGTGCAGCCACGTCCGTGACCTGCTACGACGACCCGTGTATCACGGGCATCCGTGCCGCGACACACACGGACTACGACCGCCTGGTGTTCGACCTCACGTCGTCCACCCAGATATACGGAACGTACACGAACACCACCGGCGAATTCGTCCCGATGAGCGGTGAGACGAAGTATCTGGACGTGCCCGGCACGTCGTACCTCTTCATCACGATGGATCCGGTCCACCTGGCCTCGGGCGTGAACCTGAACCAGGCTCTGAACCTGCCGACCATCAAGGGCGTTCAGTTGACGAACTTCCATGCGGCCAGGGCCCAGTTCGGTATCTCGCTCGGCCCCTCGACGCGCTACTCCGTGTTCACGCTCACGCAGCCGGACCGCGTGGTCGTCGACGTGTATCGGTAGGCCGCGCAGAACGGCCTGGGCGATCGCGGCGAGCAGGTGCGCGGCGGCCGCTTGATCGGGGGAAACCTCGCGAACCGGGTGCGCGACGTGATCATGGGATGCCACAGTCGGGTCATGCTTAGTGACGAGACCGGCGTGCAGGGATCCGTCACCGACCTGGCTCGGGAGCGGTGGGGGGTCACGCTGGGCGGAGAGTTCCCGGCGCGGTTCACGGAGCCGGGGTGGAGCCACGAGGAGACCGTCGACCGCCGCTGCCCGGCCTGCGGCGGCGAGCTGCACGCGCTGCGCAGACCGTACGAGTCCCAGGGCCGCACCTACCAGTACACGGCGCTCGTCTGCCCCGCCTGCCCCACGGCCTTCACCCTCACGGATCTCGGCGTGAAGCGGTACGACCAGCTGACCGACGCCGTGCCCCGCCAGGCCGGGCAGGCGACCGGAACCAGGTCCTCCCGTCCGGTGCCCGCGGTGACCGCGACCGTCAGGGTCCCGGCGCAGCCGCGTGCGGGAGTGCGCGCGGGCCGCGGCCCGGTGTGGCCGGACGACCTGGTCGTGCCCGACGGGACCGAGCAGCGCGCGCTGTTGTGGTGCAAGGTGGCCGATCCCGCGTGGCGCCCGGCCGACGCGGCCCTCGCCGCGGCCGAGGACGTGCGGGTGATCCTCCCCGACGGCCCGGAGCACGAGCCGCTGCGTACGTGGCTGAAGGAGCGGGACGTCCCGTACCGCGTCAGCCGCTACTGGGAGGAGGCCGGCCAGGTCGGCACGGTCACCGACACCGGCGGCCGTACGGAGCTGGTCGTGGCCGGCCCGGGTGGCGCGGCGCCCGCCGCCGGGCCCTGGGCGACGGCGGCCCGGGACGCCTTCGCGGCCCAGTGGGACGCGCTGGAGGAGCTGCCGGACGGGGGCGGCGACGGCGACACGTACGTGCCCGTGGGCGAGCTCGTGCCGCCCGACTGGGCCGACCTGCTGCCGCACCCGTCGTTCAACCCGGTGCAGGCCGCCGCCGTCCCGGTGGTGCTCGACGGCAGCGGGCATCTGGTCGTGGTGGCGCCGACGGGCGCGGGAAAGACCCCCATCGGGATGGTCGCGGCCCTGGAGGCGCACGCCCGCGGACGCAAGGCGGCCTGGCTGGTGCCGCAGCGCTCGCTCACCGACGAACTCGACCGCGAGCTCCAGCTGTGGCGCCGCCGCGGGCTGCGGGTGGTGCGCCTGACCGGTGAGGCCGCGGTGGACACGGAGCTGATCCGGTCGGCCGACGTGTGGGTGGCCACCACCGAGAAGTTCGAGGCGATCTGCCGCGCGGGCTCGCTGCGGGACGCGCTCGCGGAGGTCGGCTGCCTGGTGGTCGACGAGATCCACCTGCTCGGCGACCCGACGCGCGGAGCCGTCCTCGAGGCGCTGCTCGCCCGGGTACGGGAGGACAGCGCCGCCACCCGGATCGTCGGCCTGTCCGCGACGGTCGCCAACGCGGACGAGGTCGCCCAGTGGCTCGGCGCCCGCCTGGTCCGCACCACCTGGCGTCCCACCCGGCTCACGTGGCAACTGCCCCTCCTGCCCCCGGTCGACGAGACGGACTGGGCAGCGCGGGCCGCCGTCCGCACCGAGGCAGCCGTACGCATCGCCCGGCAGGTCACCGACGAAGGCGGCAGCGTCCTCGTCTTCTGCGGCAGCAAGCGCCGGGTACGGGCCACGGCGCTCGCGCTGGCCGCCGACCGCGGAGTGCCCGTCGCCGGCGTGGACACCGACGACGCCGAGGCCGTGGAGCGGCTGTGCACCAAGGCCGGGGTACGGCTCCACTACCGGGACTGGCCGTACAAGCGTGAGGCCGAGCATGCCTTCCGCGCCCGCGAGGCGGACGTCCTGGTCGCCACCTCGACGGTCGCCGCCGGCGTCAACCTGCCCGCCCGCGCGGTGATCGTCGGCGACACCACCATCGGCCTGGACCGCATCGAGGTCTCCATGGTCCAGCAGATGTTCGGCCGGGCCGGCCGCATCGGCGCCGGCGAGCGCGAGGGCTGGGCCTTCCTGCTCGCCGACCCGGCCGAACGGGCGCACTGGCAGGCGCGGTTGGCCGCCGGATACACCGTGCGGTCGCGGCTCGACGACCGCCTGGCCGACCATCTCCTCGCCGAGGCCGTGCAGGAGCGCCTGTCGACCCTCGACGAGGCGGAGCGCTGGTGGGCCGGGACGTTCGCCGCGTACCAGGGCCACGACAGCGTCGAACCGCTGCACGAGGCGGCGCGGTTCCTCGCCTCGGTGCGCTGCCTGCGGCCCGCCGCCGACGGGGACCGCCTGGAGCCCAGCCCGCTGGGCCGGCTGACCAGCCGCTTCATGGTCGACGCCACGCTCGCCGACGACCTGGCGACGGCCCTGCGGGAAGCGCCGGTCCCCGAAGATCCGGTCGCCGCCGAGCAGTTGCTCGCGGCCCTGCTCAGCACCCGCCTGCCCGTGCTCGAACAGGCACCGTTCACCGAGCGGGCGAAGGCCGCCCTGCGCCGCGTCCTGCGGGACACCGAGCAGGCGGCCGGCGAGCCGGACGATCCCTGGGGGATCGGCCCGGCGGAGGAACCGGCGACCGGCGCGCCGCCGGGCGACGACGAGCAGCGGCTGCAGGCCGGAGACCTGTCCCGCGCGGTCCTGCTCCTCGCGGCGACCCGTCCGCGCCTCTTCCGCGGCCGCCCCGCCTACGTCCTCGGCATCCCCATGGACTCCATGATCGGCATCCTGGAGGAGGCCCGGCGCTATCTGGCCTGGCTCGGTGCGCAGGGCCCGCTCGGCACCGTCCACCCCTGGGTGGCCGTCGTCGCCGGCGACCTCGCGCTGCGCATCCGCTGGCGCACCCTGGGGGCCCGCCGAGGGGCCGGACGCCTGCTCTGGATGTGCGAGCGCATGGCCACCGCCCCGCTCGCGCCCGAACTCGTCCCCCGTCTGTGGAGCGCGGCCCGGGCCCGCGGCATCGACTCGCCCGACTGGAACGGCACGACCCCGCCCGGCGACTGCGCCCTGCCGCCGGACCGCTACCGCGCCCTCCTCGCGGAGCGCGCCACCGGCACGCGCCTCGCCCTCCAGGACGACGCGGTCCACGTATGGGCCCCGCCCGGAGCCGTGATCCGCCTGTGGAACGGTGCGACGACCACCCTGCAGGCCGCCGACGGAGAGGAGACCACGCTGCTCCTTCCGCCCGCGGACCCGGCCGACCCGTCGGCGGGTCGCCGAGGGGCGGCCGTCTTCACCCGAAGCGACCGCGTGGCGGCAGGGTGGCTCGGCGAGTACGCGGCGATGGGCGCCTGACGGGGACGGCCGCGGCGCGGGAGGGGCCCGCCGATGCGTGCCTGACGGGGACGGCGGCGGCTCGGGGGCGGAGGGCCGATGCGTGCCCGACGGGGGACAGCCGCGGCCCGGGACCGGGCGGCCGATGCATGTCCGGCCGGACCACGGCGGCTTTGGGGCGGACGGCCGACGCGTGCCTGCCCCGGACGGCCGCGGCCCGGGACCGGACGGACGGGGAGGCCGGCGCCCTGCCCCGGGCCGGGTCTCGTCTCATCCGCCCGCCGAACGGGCATACTCCACCCGCCACCGCGCCCGCCGCCCCCGCGCGCGCCCGGTCCCGGGGCAGCATCGGCGCAGTGTCGAAGCCCGGGCGGGCCCGTGAGGGTGCGGACCGGGCCCCGAGAGGGAGGAGTGCGCCGCCATGCCCGACCGCGCCGACCGCGCCGATCACGCCCCGCAGCCCGTGGAGCGCCGGATGCCCACCGAGGAGGCCAGGGAGCTGTTCGCCCTGGTACGGGAGATCGCCGCGCGGGAGATCGCGCCGCGCGCCGCCGAGGAGGAGGCGGCCGGGCACTTCCCGCGGGAGCTGTTCTCGCTGCTGTCCGCCTCCGGCCTCCTCGGCCTCCCGTACGACTCCGCGTACGGCGGCGGCGACCAGCCGTACGCCGTCTACCTCCAGGTCCTGGAGGAGCTGGCCGCCGTACGGCTCACCGTGGCGCTCGGGGTGAGCGTGCACAGCCTGTCCTGCCACGCGCTCGCCGCGTTCGGCACCGACGAGCAGCGGGCCGCGCATCTCCCGGCGATGCTGGGCGGCGGGCTGCTCGGCGCGTACTGCCTGTCCGAGCCGTCCTCCGGTTCGGACGCGGCCGCGCTGCGCACCCGCGCGGTCCGGGAAGGCGACATCTGGGTGCTCGACGGCACGAAGGCATGGATCACGCACGGCGGGATCGCGGACTTCTACACGGTGATGGCGCGCACGGGCGGCGCGGGCCCGAAGGGGATCACCGCCTTCCTGGTGCCGGGGGACGCGCCCGGTCTGAGCGCCGCCGCGCCGGAGCGGAAGATGGGCATGAAGGGCTCGCCGACGGCGCAGGTGCATCTGGACGGCGTCCGCGTGCCGGATGCGCGGCGGATCGGGGCGGAGGGCCAGGGCTTCGCGATCGCGCTGGCCGCCCTGGACTCGGGGCGGCTCGGGATCGCCGCGTGCGCGGTGGGCGTGGCGCAGGCCGCGCTGGACGCGGCCGTGGCGTACGCGCGGGAGCGGCGCCAGTTCGGCCGGCCGATCGCGGACTTCCAGGGCCTGCGCTTCCTGCTCGCGGACATGGCGACGCAGATCGAGGCCGGGCGGGCGCTGTATCTGGAGGCCGCGCGGCTGCGGGACGAGGGCCGGCCGTTCGGGAAGCAGGCGGCCATGGCGAAGCTGTTCTGCTCGGACGCGGCGATGCGCGTCACGACGGACGCGGTGCAGGTGCTCGGCGGCTACGGCTACACCGCGGACTTCCCCGTCGAGCGGTTTCTGCGCGAGGCGAAGGTGCTCCAGATCGTCGAGGGCACCAATCAGATCCAGCGGATCGTCATCGCGCGTCACCTGGCCGGACCAGAATCCCGCTGACGCGCACGGTCCGGTCGGCCCAGACGGGGCCGGCCGCGAGCCGGCTCCACTCCAGGTCGCGGTGGCCGGGCAGGGTCCGGCCGTGGCTGGCCCACAGCTGGAGCACCGCCGAATAGATGGGCGGGTCAGAGGCGTGCGGCGCCGGCGGGGGTGGGGGAGCGGGCGCCGCCTGCGCGGGTACGGGCACGGGTGTGGGCCCGGGCACAGGTGTGGCTACGGGCATGGGTGTGGGTACGGGCACCGGCGCGGGCGCCGCTGCGGGCACCGTCTGCTGAACCGATTCTTCAAAGTGCGGCTCGGACTGTCGGTGCCGGCCGTATCCGCTGGGTGTCGTATACAGCGTGGTCATGCCGGGACCAACGGTCCGGCCCGACCCCCGGTCACCGCCGGACGCCGTCGAGCGGCAGTTCGACGCGTCCCCGGGCCTTCCCGCCGTGCACGACTCTGGCCCTCGGCAGGATTTCTGACATACCGTCAGATCCGCTGTGACGCCGAGGAGGTAACACGTGTCAGACGACCGGCCCGTCCCGCTCGACGAATACCCCGTGCACCAGGCACCGCTGTCCATGAAGCACCACGTCAGCGGCGACCGGAACGCCTACGACCGGTGCATCTTCCACGTCTTCGACCACCAGGGCCGCGCCCTGCTCATCGCCGGCCTCGGCGTCTACCCCAACACCGGCGTCGTCGACGCCTACGCGACCCTGCGCGCCGGCGACCGGCTGCACGCCGTCCGCGCCTCCGACGCCCTCGGCGACGACCGGATGAACCTGGCCGTAGGGCCGCTCCGCATCACCGTCGACGAGCCGCTGCGCCGGCTCACCCTGCACTGCGACCCCGACCCGGACGACCCCGACGGACTCTCCTTCGACCTCACCTGGACCGGCGACTTCCCCGCCGTCTGGGAGCCCCACCACACCCAGCGCCGCGGCGACCGGCTGACCCTGGAGGGCCGCCGCTTCGTGCAGGCCGGCCACTGCGCGGGCGTGATCCGGGCGGGCGGCGAGGAGTTCACGGTCACGGCGGGGGAGTGGACCGGCACTCGCGACCGCAGCTGGGGCGTCCGGCCGCTGCCCGGCGAAGAACCGGGCCGCGCCGAGGAGTTCCGCCCCGAGGGCTTCCACTGGCTCTGGATCCCGATGCGCTTCGACGACCGCTTCCTCATGGTCATCGCGCAGGAGGACGCGGACGGCTACCGCACGCTGAACGAGGCGCTGCTGGTGCGCGACGGCCGGCGCGACACCCAACTCGGCTGGCCCCGCACCGACATCACCTACCGCTCCGGCACCCGCGACCCCGAACGCGCCGTCGTCCACCTCACCGACCCGGCCGGCAAGCCCCTGGAGATCGGCGTCGAGATCCTCGCGTCCTCCCCGCTCGCCGTCGGTGCCGGCTACCCGCCCGCGCCCGACTGGCAGCACGGCAGCTGGCAGGGCCGCGACTGGACCGACCGCCGCGTGTACGACCTCTCCGACCCGTCCGCCCACCCCCTGGCCGCGTTCGGCGTCACCGACCACGCCGCCCGCTTCACCCTCGACGGCCACACCGGCTACGGCATCTTCGAACACGGCTCCTTCGGCCGCCACGACCCGAGCGGCTTCGCCGACCACACCTCCACGGCCTCGTAAGGAGTGCGGATGACCGCCCAGGCACCCCGTCCCCGCACCACCACCCGCGACCCCGAGGAACTCGGCCGCCGCCTCACCGCCTGGCTCGACGCACGCCTGCCCGGCGCGCGGGTCGCCGACCTCGCCGTACCCGGCTCCAACGGCATGTCCAGCGAGACGCTGCTCTTCGACCTGGAGCATCCGGACGCCCCGGTCCGGGGCTGCGCGCTGCGGCTGGCCGCCGACCCCGCCGCGTACACCGTCTTCCCCGTGTACGACATGGCCCGCCAGCACCGCGTGATGCGGCTGGTCGCCGAGCACACCGACGTACCCGTGCCGCGGGTGCTGTGGCTGGAGGAGGACCCCGGTCCGCTCGGCGCGCCCTTCTTCGTGATGGCGCGGGCGGAGGGCCGGGTGCCGCCGGACGTGATGCCCTACACGTACGAGGGGAACTGGCTGCACGCGGCGAGCGACGCCGAACGGGCCGCCCTGGAGGCCGATTCGGTCGGCGTCCTGGCGCGGCTGCACGACCAGTTCCCGGCGAAGGAGGCGGAGTTCCTCCTTCCGGAGGGCCCGGAAGGTTCCGGGGATCCGCTGCGCCGACACGTCGACGCCCAACGCGCCTACTACGCCTGGGTGGTGGACGGCCTCGCGCCCTCACCGCTCATCGAGTCGGCCTTCGACTGGCTGGAGCGGCACTGGCCCGCGGACCCCGGGCCGGCCGTGCTGACCTGGGGCGACGCCCGTATCGGGAACATCGTCTACGACGGGTTCAGGCCCGCGGCGGTCCTCGACTGGGAGATGGCCGCCTTCGCCCCGCGCGAGGTCGACCTCGGCTGGACGGTCTATCTGCACCGCTTCTTCCAGGACCTCACGGTGAGCTTCGGCCAGCCCGGCCTGCCGGACTTCCTGCGCCGCGACGCGATCGAGCGGCGGTACGCCGAACTCACCGGGCACACACCCCGGGACATGGAGTTCCACACCCTCTACGCGGCGCTGCGGCACGCGATCGTCATGCTCAGGATCGCGTACCGCCAGGCGTACTTCGGGGAGGTGGAGGTGCCGGAGAATCCCGACGGCCTGATCCTGCACCACGCCACACTGGCGGCGATGGTGCAGGGACGCTACTGGTGACAGCCCGGACCGGTGCGAGCCGGGATCGGCGACAGCCCGGACCGGTGACAGCCGGACGGTGAGAGCGGACCGGTGGGTGCCGGACCGGTGACAGCCGGTCCGGCGGGTCGGCGCGTCAGGCGAGTCGGCGCGCGTCAGGCGGCGCGGCGCAGCGACGTCCGCTTGATCGGCCGCGAGCCCGGACCGCCGACGTGCGAGAACGGCTGCATCCGCCAGTCCAGCCCCCGAGGCAGCGTCAGGAGCAGCGCCGTGTCCTGCTCCTGGACCTCCAGGGTCTCGTCCGCGGGGCTGAGGTCGGCGGCGGGCCGGCCCGTACCGGAGCAGACGGTGAGGACGAAGGGGTTCCACGGCGTCGGGCAGAGCGCGTGCTCCGGCAGAACGTCCTCGTCCGCGAGCAGCGCGATCGGCTGGTCGCACTCCGGGCAGATCACCCGGAACATCTCAAAGGTGTCGTACGCGTCGAGCTCGTCGGGCGTCTCGTCGGACGGATCGACGGACGTGCCGACGGAATCAACAGGCTCCTGCATGGAGAATCTCCCCCTCGAACGGGTCGGCCGGATCTGATCGGCCTCGACCACAGCAAGCAATTCCCATACGGGCCACCGCATAACCGTGAGGTCCTGCCCGAGGCCCCGCAAACCCTGTGGCGTTCGTCACATGCCGCTCGCAGGTGCCCTGCGGATGTCCGATCCGTGGCATACGGGTCGCCCCCGGCTGTCCTCCGGCCCCTCCGGGGCAATAGGGTCACCGCATGGAGGAGCTGGATCGTCAGATCGTCGAGTTGCTCGTCAAGGACGGGCGCATGAGCTATACCGACCTGGGCAAGGCCACCGGCCTGTCCACCTCGGCGGTGCATCAGCGCGTCCGCCGGCTCGAGCAGCGCGGAGTCATCCGCGGCTACGCCGCCGTCGTCGACCCGGAGGCCGTGGGCCTGCCGCTCACCGCCTTCATCTCGGTGAAACCCTTCGACCCCAGCGCCCCCGACGACACCCCCGACCGGCTCGCCGACATCCCCGAGATCGAGGCGTGCCACAGCGTCGCGGGGGAGGAGAACTACATCCTCAAGGTGCGCGTCGCCACCCCCCTGGAGCTGGAGCACCTGCTCAGCCGCATCCGCTCCCAGGCCCACGTCTCCAGCCGCACCACCGTGGTCCTGTCCACCCCGTACGAGGCCAGGCCGCCCCGCATCTAGGGACCGGGGGCGAAGCATCCGGGGGGCCGGGGGACAAAGCGGGTCCCACCAGGTCCTAGCCTGGTGGGATGAGCGCGTACGAACACCGCACCGTGCTGCTGCGCGGTGGAGAAGTCCACAGCCCCGCCGACCCCTTCGCCACCGCCATGGTGGTGGAGCGCGGGCACATCGCCTGGGTGGGCTCGGAGGGCGCCGCCGACGCCTTCGCCACCGGCGTGGACGACGTGGTCGACCTGGAGGGCGCGCTCGTCACCCCCGCGTTCGTCGACGCCCATGTGCACACCACCGCGACCGGTCTCGCCCTCACCGGCCTCGACCTGTCCGCCGCCGCCTCGCTCGCCGACGCGGCCGATCGGATCCGCGCCTACGCCGCGGCCCGCCCCGCCGACCGGATCCTCATCGGCCACGGCTGGGACGCCGCCCGCTGGCCCGAGCGCCGGCCGCTGACCCGTACCGAGCTCGACGAGCTCACCGGCGGCCGCCCCCTCTACCTCACCCGGATCGACGTCCACTCGGCCGTCGTCACCACCGCCCTGCTCGACCTCGTCCCCGGCATCCGCGCGCTCGACGGCTTCCACGGCGGGCAGCAGCCGCTCACCGGCGACGCCCACCACGCAGCCCGCGCCGCCGCCTACGCCGCGCTCTCCCCGCAGCAGCGCACCGAGGCCCAGCGCGCCGCCCGGCAGCACGCCGCCTCGCTCGGCATCGGCACGCTGCACGAGTGCGGCGGCCCGGAGATCTCCTCCGAGGAGGACTTCACCGGCCTGATGGACCTCGCCCGCAGCGAGCCCGGCCCCCGGATCGTCGGCTACTGGGCCGACCTCGACATCGAACGGGCCCGCGCGCTCGGCGCCCTCGGCGCGGCCGGCGACCTGTTCGCCGACGGCTCCCTCGGCTCCCACACCGCCTGCCTGCACGAGCCGTACGCCGACCACGCCGGCCCCGGGCACACCGGTGTGGCGCACCTCGACGCGGCCGCGATCGCCGCGCATGTCGTCGCCTGCACCGAGGCCGGGCTCCAGGCCGGCTTCCACGCCATCGGCGACGCCGCCGTCGACGCGGTCGTCGAGGGCGTCCGCACCGCCTCCGAGAAGCTGGGCCTCGCCCGCATCCGCTCCGCCCGGCACCGCGTCGAGCACGCCGAGATGCTCAGCCCCGAGTCGATCGCCGCCTTCGCCGAGCTGGGCCTCACCGCCTCCGTGCAGCCGGCCTTCGACGCGTACTGGGGTGGCGACGAGGGCATGTACGCCGACCGCCTCGGCGTGGAGCGGGCCCACGGCCTCAACCCGTACGCCGCACTGCTCCGCGCCGGCGTGCCGCTCGCCTTCGGCTCGGACAGCCCGGTCACCCCGCTGGACCCGTGGGGCACGGTGCGCGCCGCCGCCTTCCACCGGACGCCCGAGCACCGGGTCTCCGTCCGCGCCGCCTTCACCGCGCACACCCGCGGCGGCTGGCGCGCGGTCGGCCGCGACGACGCCGGCACCCTGGTGCCCGGCGCCCCCGCCGACTACGCGATCTGGCGCACCGGCGAGCTGGTGGTGCAGGCACCCGACGACCGGGTGGCCCGCTGGTCGACCGATCCGCGCTCCGGAACGCCCGGCCTGCCGGATCTGTCCCCCGGATCCGAGCTCCCGGTCTGCCTCTCGACCGTCGTCTCCGGGCAGACCGTGTTCGTCCGGCCGAACGAGTGATGTAAGCACATTTCGTACGGCCGTCCAGCTTTTTCCGGGCTCGCCCATTGACCTGCGGATCCTCCTGGGGTGTCGGCGGGGACGGTTCATCGCCGCAGGTCAAACGGGTGTTGACAGCAGGCAGTCGGCGGCCGGTAGGTTCGGCGCGTCCACCACGGACGTCCGACCGGTTTCAGACCTCCACGCAGGCACCGAACGCCGCCCGCGCCTCGGGGGCGAGGGAAGGTTTTTCCGGCGGAGGGTGCGACCCGGGTGGGGTACCGGCGTTCAGTAGACAACGGCCTCGGCCGATCCGCAGCCAGCGGGTCCCGGGTCGGCCCGAAGGACGCCGGGCCCCGATCCCGCACTTCGTGCGCGGGGCTCGCTATGGTGGGGGCTCGCGTACGTATCCCGAAGGGGCAGTAGTGAACGACGGTGGCCAGAGGCGTTACGGCCCGCTCGGCAAGGCTTTGGTGATCATCCCCACGTACAACGAGGCGGAGAACATCAGGCCGATCGTCGCGCGCGTGCGGAAGGCGGTGCCGGAGGCGCACATCCTCGTCGCCGACGACAACAGCCCCGACGGCACGGGCAAGTTCGCCGACGAGATGGCCGCCGAGGACGACCACGTCCACGTCCTGCACCGCAAGGGCAAGGAGGGGCTCGGCGCCGCCTACCTGGCCGGCTTCCGCTGGGGCATGGACAACGGCTACGGCGTCCTCGTCGAGATGGACGCCGACGGCTCCCACCAGCCCGAGGAGCTGCCCCGGCTGCTCACCGCCCTCAAGGGCGCCGACCTGGTGCTCGGCTCCCGCTGGGTGCCGGGCGGCCGCATCGTGAACTGGCCCAAGTCCCGCGAGTTCATCTCCCGCGGCGGCAGCCTCTACTCCCGCCTCATGCTCGACGTCCCCATCCGCGACGTCACCGGCGGCTACCGGGCCTTCCGCAAGGAGACCCTGGAGGGCCTCGGCCTCGACGACGTCGCCTCGGCCGGCTACTGCTTCCAGGTCGACCTCGCCCGCCGCGCCGTCGCCGCCGGCTTCCACGTCGTGGAGGTCCCCATCACCTTCGTGGAGCGCGAGATCGGCGACTCCAAGATGAGCCGCAACATCGTCGTCGAGGCGCTGTGGCGGGTCACCGGCTGGGGTCTCACCGCCCGGGCCGAGAAGGTCGGCAGACTGCTCGGCCGCAAGTCCTCCTGAGAGGCCGCCCCGCGTGCAGCGCCCGCACTGATGTCTCCTTTACGACGTTCCTGCGGGCGCCCAGGCACACTGGGGACCATGACGACCGGCGCATCTGCCCCCCTCGCCCCTCAGCGCTCCCGGGCGCGCACGTTCCTTCCGCTGGGCCTCGCCGTCTGGCTGGTCCTGGAGATCTGGCTGCTCACCGTCGTGGCGAACGCCACGGGCGGCCTCACCGTCTTCCTGCTGCTCGTCGCCGGTGCCGTGCTGGGCGCCACCGTGATCAAGCGGGCCGGCCGGCGCGCCTTCGCCAACCTCACCGGGACCTTCCAGCGGGCCCAGGAGGCGGCGCGGCGCGGCGAGATGCCGCAGACCGACGACCGGGCCGGCGCGGCGGACCGCAACGGCTTCCTGATGCTCGGCGGACTGCTCCTGATGATCCCCGGCCTGCTCTCCGACGCGGCCGGCCTGCTGCTCCTGATCCCGCAGGTCCGTACGGCCGTCGGGCGGTACGCGGAGAAGGCCGTCGAGCGGCGGATGAGCGCCGCCGCGCCGGGCAGCCTCCAGGACGCCTTCCAGCAGGCCCGCATGCACCGGCCGGACGGGAAGGTCGTCCAGGGTGAGGTCATCCGCGAGGACGCGGCCCAGGGGCCGCGTGAGCCCCGGGACCCCCGCCCGCCGCTGATGCCCTGAGCGCGCCGACGTCACTGACTTCCCGCGGGCCCGGGTTTCTTCCCGGGCCCGCGCGGCCGTTTTTCGCGCCCGGCCCTCGGCTCGTACGGCGGTAGGCCGACGGGTCTCGTACGACGGGTACGCGGACGGGCTCGTACGGCAGGTTCCTCAGCGTCTCCGGGCGGGAGGCCCCGCTGAAGGAGGTGCGCCGGGCGCTGGAACAGCTGGCCCACGACCACCCCTTCCTGCTGACCAGCCGCT
>NZ_JBSGIW010000020.1:0-88489 GCF_053605265.1 Streptomyces sp. NPDC003943
GGCCCGGTCAGAGAGACACACGGGCACGCAGCTTGCATAGTAACCGCAAGCGGCTCGCGCCCCACAACGTGATCTTGGCTGGTCGGGGTGGCGGGGATTCGAACCCCTGACCCCCTCGATGCGAACGAGGTGCGCTACCGGACTGCGCCACAGGCCCTTGCAACGGGTGAAACATTAGCATCCCGAGCGGCCGAGTCGGAAATCCGCTCCCGCCCTGGTCAGCCGGGGGCCTCCGCGGGCCCCCGGCGGGCCGGTCATTCGTTGGCCGCGCGGGGGCGGTCGTCGTCCGCGTACTGGTCGAAGAGCGGGGTGCGGCCGTGGTCGCGGCGCGGGCGCTGCGGGGTGGTGCGCTGGCGGGGGGCCGGGGGCGGGGTCGGGTCGGCGGCCGTGGAGGAGCGGGCCGCGCTCCAGGTCTCCGGGTCCGTGATGTCGACGCCGCCCGAGGCGCGCGGGGCGACCGGCGCGGTGACGTACGTCGGCAGCGGGACCGGGACCGGGTCCCAGCTGTCGCCGCGGGCCGGGCCGCGCTCGCGCTGCTGGTCCACCCACTCCGCGTGATCCGTCTGCTCGACCAGCGCGCGGCGGTCCGCCTCCTGCGGGGAGACGGTCTGCTCGGGCGCGGGCGGGGCGGCCGGGGCGGGCGCCGGTTCGGGCGTCGGGGCGGGGCGGCGGCTCTCACGCAGCCGGGCGGCGGCGGCCTCGGCGCTGCGGCGGTCCATCACGTAGACGAAGCGCCGCCGCTCCTGGACGCGCAGATAGACGATGTACGCGCTCAGGAGCAGGGCCGGGATCGCCGGCGCCCACAGGAAGGCGAGGCCGCCGACGGCCGCGACGATCGCACCGAGGGTGAAGGCGAGGAAGAGCATCACCGTGGTGCGCCGGCGCCGGGCGAGGACCTTGCTTCTCCGGGCCCGCTCGGCCGAAGCGTTCGGCTTGGCACGCGGGGCGGGCTTGGGGCCCTTGGCCGAGGCCGCCTGAGCCGGGGCGTGGGGCTTGCCCGGGGCGGGGGCCGGGGCCTTGCCCTGGGCCGAGGGGCTCGCGTCGGGGAACTCCAGGCGGGCTTCCGTCCTGGCCGCGGGCGCGCAGAAGCCCCGGACGTCGACCGAGCTCAGATGCTCCGTCTCCGCGTCCGGGTCCACGTCGGGCGCCACGCCGTCCGCCGCCCGTTCCCGGTCCCTCAGCTCCTTGGCGTAACGGCGCTCCATGCCCGCCCGTCCGGACAGCAGCCGGATGGCGGTGCTGAAGCGTTCCGTCGGACGGGCCTCGTTCAGCTCGTCCTGCCTGCGGAGCCACATCGGCACCAAGTAGGCGGCCCAGGCCCCGACGATGACTGCGTAGATGAGGCCGCTGCTGCTCACGCCTCACACGGTAGAGGGGTTCGGGTGAGGGCATCGGCCAATTGGCCCGGTGTGTCGCACGATCTGGCTGATATCACTGAAATTTTTTGTGATTCTTCAGATCGATTGACGCCGTTCGGCGGTCAACTGCCGACTAAATTCGAACACTTATTGGATTCAATGGTGCTGCTGCCGACGGGTCGCCTGCGTCGTGTGCCAGCGGCGCAGCAGTCCCTCCGGCACCTCCTCCGCCGTCAGCGCGAAGACCAGATGGTCGCGCCACGCGCCGTCGATGTGCAGATAACGGGGCCTCAGCCCCTCCTCCCGGAATCCCAATTTCTCCACGACCCGCCGCGAGGGGCCGTTCTCCGGACGAATGCAGACCTCCATCCGGTGCAGCCCCACCGTGCGGAAGCAGTGGTCTACGGCGAGCGCGACCGCCGTCGGCATCACGCCGCGCCCGGCCACGGCGCTGTCGACCCAATAGCCCACATGGCCCGAGCACATGGAGCCCCAGGTGATCCCGGCGACCGTCAACTGCCCGACCAGTTGGCCCTGGTACTCGATGACGAACGGCATCATCCGGCCGGCGTGGGCCTCCGACCGCAGATGGCGCACCATCTGACGGTACGTCGGGCGCTGCGCCACCGGGCCTCCGGGCCCGGCCGGCGGGACCGTCGCCTCCCACGGGCGCAGCCAGTCGCGGTTGCGCCGGTTCACCTCGCGCCAGGCCCGCTGGTCGCGCATCTTTATCGGGCGGAGCAGCACATCGCCGTCCACCAGGACCACGGGCCAGGACGGGATCATGACTCCGGGCCCGTTTCCGCCGCCGGTCTCGGGTGGTCGCCGCCGCGGATCTGGTCCACCGCGTGGACGAGCAGCGGCTCCAGGACGGCGAGCCCGTCCCGTACGCCACCGGTCGAACCGGGCAGGTTGACGATCAGCGTGGCGCCCGCGACCCCGGCCAGGCCGCGGGAGAGCGCCGCCGTGGGCACCTTCTGCCGGCCGTACGCGCGGATCGCCTCCGGAATGCCCGGGATCTCGCGGTCGAGGACCCGCCGGGTGACCTCGGGGGTCTCGTCGGTGGGCGAGATGCCCGTACCACCGGTCGTGACGATCGCGTCGTACCCGGCCGCGACCCCGGCGCGCAGGGCCGCCTCGACAGGCGCGCCGTCGGGCACGACCTGCGGGCCCTCCACGTTGAAGCCCATCCGGCGCAGCCCGTCGGCGATGAGCGGGCCGCCCTTGTCCTCGTAGACACCGGCGGCGGCGCGGTTGGAAGCGGTGACGACCAGGGCCGTGTACGAGCCCTTCGCCGCCTGGGGCCCGGGCGCCTCGACAGGTGCCTCGTGGGCCTCGTGCTCGTGCTCGTGGGCCCCGGCCACCCGGCCCGCGCGCGTCACGACTCGCCCCGTTCGTCCCGCGTCCAGTGGCCGGACTTGCCGCCGGTCTTCTCCTCCACCCGTACGTCGGAGATGACCGCGCCCTTGTCGACCGCCTTCACCATGTCGACGACGGTCAGGGCGGCCACCGACACCGCGGTCAGGGCCTCCATCTCCACGCCCGTGCGGTCCGTGGTCTTCACCGTGGCCAGGATCTCCACGGCGTCGTCCACGACGGTCAGGTCCAGCTTCACGCCCGAGACCGCCAGCGGGTGGCAGAGCGGGATGAGGTCCGGGGTCTTCTTCGCGCCCATGATCCCGGCGATCCGGGCGGTGGCGAGCGCGTCACCCTTCGGGACGCCCTCGCCGCGCAGCAGCTCGATCACGCGAGGCGACACCAGGACGCGGCCGCTGGCGCGCGCGGTGCGCGCCGTGACGTCCTTGGCGGAGACGTCGACCATGCGGGCCGCCCCCGCCTCGTCGATGTGGGTGAGTCCTTGCTGCGTGCTCATGGCGGTGACACTCCCGGTCGCTCTGTGGGACGACACCGTACCCCCACCATGCGCCCCTCAGCCGAGGAGGACCACTTCCAGCTCCGTGCCGGGCGCCACCTCGGTCACCTCCTCCGGTACGACGAGCAGCGCGTCCGCGTGCGCGAGCGCCGCGATCAGATGGGAACCGGCCCCGCCCACGGGGGTGACGCTGCCGGACACGGCGTCGTACGTCCCGCGCAGGAACTGGCGCCGACCGGCCGGCGAGGACAGCACCCGGTCCGCCTTGACGGCCGCGCGCACCCGGGGCCGCCGGGTGTCCGGCCGGTCGGCGAGGCCCATCAGGGCGCGGATCGCGGGCCGCACGAACAGCTCGAAGGAGACGTACGAGGAGACCGGGTTGCCCGGCAGGGCCAGCAGCGGGGTGTGCTCCGGGCCGATCATGCCGAAACCCTGCGGCTTGCCCGGCTGCATGGCCAGCTTGCGGAAGTCGACCTCGCCGTCCGCGGTGAGCGCCTCCTTCACCACGTCGTACGCCCCCACGCTGACCCCGCCGGTGGTGACGATCAGGTCCGCGCGGATCAGCTGGTCCTCGATGGCGGCGCGCAGCGACTCGGCGTCGTCGGCGACCGCGCCGACCCGGTAGGCGATCGCCCCGGCGTCGCGCGCGGCGGCGGCGAGCGCGAAGCTGTTGGAGTCGTAGATCTGCCCCTCGGCCAACGGCTCGCCGGGCTGGGTCAGTTCGCTGCCGGTGGAGATCACGACCACGCGCGGGCGGGGACGCACCCGCACGGAGCCCCGGCCGATCGCGGCGAGCAGGCCGAGCTGCGGCGGCCCGAGGACCGTGCCCGCCGCGAGCGCCAGCTCCCCGGCCCGCACGTCGCTGCCGCGGGCCCGGACATGGGCCCGGGCCTCGGCGGGCCGGTGCACCCGGACCTCGCCCTCGGCGCCCTCGGGGGCGGCGCTCGCCGGGCGCATGGTGCCGGCCGCGCCCCCGCCCGTACCGCCGTCGGTCCACTCGACGGGGACGACGGCCTCGGCGCCGGGCGGCAGCGGGGCGCCGGTCATGATCCGGGCGGCCTGGCCGGGCCCGACCTCGGGCAGCCCGCCGGCGCCCGCGGCGACGTCGCCGATCACGGTGAGGACGGCGGGGAACTCCTCGCTCGCCCCGGCCACGTCGGCGACCCGCACCGCGTACCCGTCCATGGAGCTGTTGTCGAAGGGCGGCAGCGCGACCGGCACCGTGACGTCCTCGACGAGGACGCAGCCCTGGGCGTCGGGCAGCTGCAGCTCGATGGGCTCGAGCGGGGAGACCGCCGCCAGGATGTCGTCGAGGTGCTCGTCGACCGACCACAGGCCCCGGGCCGGGCCGGCGCAGGGGTCGGCGGGCCCCTCGCCGGAGTGGCCGTGGGCCGACGGTGCCGTTCCGCTGCTGCTCAAGGTCCTACATCTCCTCGCTGACGTAACTGCGGAGCCAGGTCCGGAAATCCGGCCCCAGGTCTTCACGTTCGCACGCCAGTCTGACAATGGCACGCAGATAGTCGCCGCGGTCGCCGGTGTCGTAGCGGCGGCCCTTGAAGACGACGCCGTGCACCGGGCCGCCGAGCCGCTCGTCCTGGACGAGTCGCTGCAGGGCGTCGGTCAGCTGGATCTCGCCGCCGCGGCCCGGCGCGGTCTCCCGCAGTATCGCGAAGACGGCCGGGTCGAGGACGTAACGGCCGATGACGGCCAGGTTGCTGGGCGCCTCGGCCGGCTCCGGCTTCTCCACCAGGTCCGTCACCTTCACCACGTCCGACTCGCCGGCCGGCACGACCGCCGCGCAGCCGTAGAGGTGGATCTGCGACGGCTCGACCTCCATCAGGGCGATGACGCTGCCGCCGCACCGCTCGCGCACCTCGATCATGCGCGCGAGGAGCGGGTCGCGCGGGTCGATCAGGTCGTCGCCGAGCAGCACCGCGAACGGCTCGTCGCCGACGTGCGGGGCGGCGCACAGCACGGCGTGGCCGAGGCCGCGCGGGGCGCCCTGGCGCACGTAGTGCATGGTGGCCAGGTCGCTGGACTCCCGGACCCGGGCGAGGCGTTCGCCGTCGCCCTTGCGGAGCAGCGCCTCCTCCAGCTCGTAGTTGCGGTCGAAGTGGTCCTCGAGGGGGCGCTTGTTGCGGCCGGTGATCATCAGGACGTCGGAGAGTCCGGCCGCGACGGCCTCCTCGACGACGTACTGGATGGCCGGCTTGTCGACGACCGGCAGCATCTCCTTCGGAGTCGCCTTGGTGGCCGGCAGGAACCGGGTGCCGAGGCCCGCAGCCGGGATGACAGCCTTGGTGAGGGGCGGCGTCTGCGTCATGCCGAGCACCCTAGCCGTTCGGTATGAGAGGAATGTTGAGAGTCGTGGGAGTGGACCCGATCCAGGCGGAACCGACCGAGAAGGCGCTCTTGCGCCGTGCCCTGCTCGGCGCCCGCGCCGCGCTGGGCCCCGAGGACGTCGCGGAGGCCGCCGAGGCGCTGGCCCGCCACGCCCTGGAACTGCCCGAGCTGGCCGACGCCGGCACGGTCGCCGCGTACGTCTCCGTGGGGCGCGAACCCGGCACGCGCGCGCTGCTCGACGCGCTGCGCGCGCGGGGCGTACGGGTGCTGCTGCCCGTGCTGCTGCCCGACAACGACCTCGACTGGGCCGTCTACGAGGGGGTCGAGCGCCTCGCGAAGGCGGGTCGCGGGCTGCTCGAACCGGTCGGCGAGCGGCTCGGGCCGGACGCCGTCAGCGGCGCGGACGCGGTGCTGCTGCCGGGCCTCGCGGTCGACGCGCGCGGCATGCGGCTCGGGCGGGGCGGCGGCTCGTACGACCGGGTCCTGGCCCGGCTGGTACGGGCGGCGGCGGATCCGGCGCTCGTCGTGCTCCTCTACGCGAACGAGGTGGTCGCGCGGGTCCCGGAGGAACCGCACGACCACCCCGTGCACGCGGTGGTGACCCCGGAGGAGGTCCGGCGCTTCGCGCCGTAGCTCCTCCGGTTTCCGGCTGGTGTCGCCCTGCTGCCTTACGGCTCCAGCTTGAGGGTGTCCTTGGTGGCGGCCTCGACCGCCGCCTGCCCGTACACCCAGTCAAGCAGCTCGCCCTTCACCCACTTGTCCGTCTGGTCGGTGTAGTGGCTGTTGAAGGCGTGGCCGGAGGCGCCGCTGAGGTTGATCCAGCGGGACTTGTCCCAGTCGCCGACGTTGACGACCATCCGCATCGACGGCACCCAGGTGACGTCGTAGCCGCCGGCCGCGTTCCAGCCGGTCGCGTTGACCGCGGCCTCGCCGCCGCCGACGTTCCACGGGCCGCGGTTGAGCAGCTGCTGGACAACGCCGGGGCCGGCCGTGCCGAGGGTCTGGTTGTTGAGGTTCAGCTGGTGCAGGCGGCCCCAGCTCCAGGTGGAGACGTCCTTGCCGAGCTTGGCGGTCAGCTCCCAGCGGGCGTCCTTCATGGCCTGCGCGAGCAGCTGGTCACGGGTCTCGGTGGGAGCGTTGAGCCGGTCGCCCGGCGTCTTCCACCAGTGGCTCTTCTCCTGCTTCAGCAGCGGGCGCACCACCTCGTACCAGCGGTCGCCGCCGTCCGGCTGCGCGCTGTCGGGGTCGCGCTGGCCGCACTCGGTCACCAGCTTGTTCTGCTCGTCGACCGGGCCGGTGGTGTCGGAGACGCGGACGTTGATGCACTCGCCCTTGACGCGCAGCTCCTTGGGCAGCTTGTTGCCGAAGGCGAGCTTGAGGACGTTGCGCCAGACCGCGTTGAAGTACGCGGCCGCCGCCGAGTCCGGCTCCTGCTTGTAGTCCCAGCCCTCGAGGAGCTTCTGGGCCTCGCGGACCTGCGGGTCGGCGATGTCGACCTTCAGCAGCAGCGGGTTGAGCAGGGTCGCGATCTCGCTGCGGTTGTCCATCTGCAGGGTCTGCATGTCGTCCGGCGAGATCTTGCCGCCGTCCTTGGTCTTCGACTCGATGAGGTCGTTGATCCGCTGGCTGCGCGAGCCGTAGCCCCAGTCCCGGGTGAGCAGGTGGGGGTACTTCTTCTGGTCGATGACGGCCTGGTTGGCGGTGACGATGTAGCCGCGCGAGGGGTTGTACTCGTACGGCAGCTCGGCGAAGGGGATGTAGCCCTTCCAGTCGTACTTCGAGTCCCAGCCGGGCGCGGGCATGGTGCCGTCGTAGCCCTTGGCGTCGGAGCGGACCGGGATCTTGCCGGGCGCCTGGTAGCCGATGTTGCCCTGGGTGTCGGCGTAGATCAGGTTCTGCGCGGGGACCTCGAAGTCCTTGGCGGCGGCCCGGAAGCTCTTGAAGTCCTTGGCGCGGTTGAGCTCGAAGACGGCGTCCATCGACTTGCCGGGCTGGAGCGCGGTCCAGCGCAGCGAGACGCCGTAGCCGGTGCCGCGGTCGGGGGCGGCGTTGCCGACGGGGGCGGAGCGGCCGACCTTCTCCAGCTCGGTGGAGCGGTCGGAGACCAGCGGGCCGTGCTCGGTGGAGCGGATGGTGATGGTGCGGTCGCCGCCGCCGGCGACCTTGATGGTCTCGTCGCGGACCGTGAACGGCTTGGTCTTGCCGTCGACGACGTAGCCGTCGGTGCCGATCTTCTCCAGGTAGAGGTCGGTGACGTCGGCGCCGAGGTTGGTGAAGCCCCAGGCGATGTCGTTGTTGTGGCCGATGATCACGCCGGGCATGCCGGAGAAGGTGTAGCCGGCGACGTCGTAGCCGCAGGTGGCGGAGACGGTGCGGCAGTGCAGGCCCATCTGGTACCAGAGGGACGGCAGCATCGGCGCGAGGTGCGGGTCGTTGGCGAGCAGCGGCTTGCCGGAGGTCGTGTACTGGCCGGAGACGACCCAGGAGTTCGATCCGATGCCGCTGCCGTTCGGGCCGAGCAGCGCCGGGATCTCGTCGAGGCTGTCGGAGAGCGCGGAGAGCTGGGACTGGATGCCCTGCGTGGCCGTGCCGTCGCCGGTGCCGGTGCCGGTGGTGTCCCGCGGCTCGGCCTTGGGGTCGAACTTGCCGGTGATCTTGTCGACGGCGCCCTTGCCGACGATCGGCTGGTGCAGCGCGTACGGGTAGTCCGGGTAGAGCTCCGCGATCTCGCTCGGCTTCAGCCGGCTGGCCATCAGGGAGCGGTCGATCTCCTCCTGCATGTTGCCGCGCAGGTCCCAGGCCATGGCCTTGAGCCAGGCGACCGAGTCGACGGGCGTCCACGGCTCGATCGAGTAGTCGTTGGCGAGGGTGAGGGCCGCGTACTCGACGGAGATGTCGGAGGGGTCCCGGTCCTTGAGATAGGCGTTGACGCCCTCGGCGTACGCCTGGAGATTCTTCTTGGTCTCCGGCGACAGGACCTTGTCGTACTCCTCCTGCGCGACCCGGCGCCAGCCGAGGGTGCGCAGGAACGCGTCGGTGTCGACCTGGCTCTTGCCGAACATCTCGGAGAGGCGGCCGGCCGTCAGGTGACGGCGGACGTCCATCTCGTAGAAGCGGTCCTGCGCCTGGACGTAGCCCTGGGCGCGAAACAGGTCGGCCTCGCTGTCGGCGTAGATCTGCGGGACGCCGTAGGCGTCGCGCTTGACCTCGACGGGGCCGGAGAGCTTGTCGAGCTTGAGCGTCCCCGTGGTCTGCGGGAACGAGCCCCGGACGGTGTCGACGCCCCAGTATCCGCCGTACCCGATGCCGCCGACCAGGGCGAGGACCAGGACGAGGACGATCAGGCGGGCGCGCCGCCCCTTCTTCTTGGCGGGGGGCGCGGTCGTGTTGGAGGGCATCGCTGTCCTTCGAGGGGCAGGGTGGTCCTGGAGTACGGGAGCAACCTTAGGCGCAGCGTCCGAACGGCCCGGACGCGGAGTCAGGAAGAAGACCGTACTTATCCGTACTGATGTACGTCCGACTATCAAGACGGCGTCAAGAAAGCGTTAAAGATTAGGTAAGGTAACGAAGTACCTGCGCCGGAGGAACGACCCGGCGACGCGGTCCGGCTGCGCGTGCGGCGCGCGAGGGGAAGGAACGGCCACTGACTGTCCACCAGCTCAACGAACTCCTGCTCATCAGCTCGCTCGTGCTGCTCATCGCTGTCGCGGCGGTGCGGATCTCGTCCCGCAGCGGGCTTCCCAGCCTGCTGCTGTACCTCGGGATCGGGGTCGCCATGGGACAGGACGGCATCGGCAACGTCGCCTTCGACAACGCGGAACTGACCCAGGTGATCGGCTATGCCGCCCTGGTGGTGATCCTGGCCGAGGGTGGTCTGGGCACCAAGTGGAAGGAGATCAAACCCGCGCTGCCGTCAGCCGTCGTGCTGTCGACCGTCGGCGTCGCGGTGAGCGTGGGCATCACGGCCGCGGGCGCGCACTACCTCGTCGGCCTGGAGTGGCAGCAGGCCCTCATCATCGGCGCCGTCGTCTCCTCCACCGACGCCGCCGCCGTCTTCTCCGTACTGCGCAAGGTCCCCCTGCCCTCCCGCGTCACCGGCGTCCTGGAAGCCGAGTCCGGCTTCAACGACGCCCCCGTCGTCATCCTCGTCGTCGCCTTCTCGACCGTCGGGGAGATCGACGCCGCCTGGTACGTCATCGTCGGCCAGATCGTCCTCGAGCTCGCGATAGGCGCCGCCGTCGGCCTCGCCGTCGGCTTCCTCGGCGCTCTCGCGCTGCGCCACATCGCCCTGCCGGCCTCCGGCCTCTACCCGATCGCCGTCATGGCCATCGCCGTCGTCGCCTACGCCGCCGGCGCCATCGGCCACGGCTCCGGCTTCCTCGCCGTCTACCTGGCCGCGATGGTGCTCGGCAACGCCAAGCTGCCGCACGCCCCCGCCAACCGGGGCTTCGCCGAGGGCCTCGGCTGGATCGCCCAGATCGGCATGTTCGTCCTGCTCGGCCTGCTCGTCACCCCGCACGAGCTGGTCAACGACTTCTGGCCGGCGATAGTCATCGGCCTCGTCCTCACCATGGTCGCGCGCCCCACGTCGGTCCTCGTCAGCCTCCTTCCCTTCCGCATCCCCTGGCAGGAGCAGGCCCTGATGTCCTGGGCCGGCCTGCGCGGCGCGGTGCCGATCATCCTGGCCACCATCCCGATGGTGTCCGGGATCGCCGGCAGCGAGCGGATCTTCAACATCGTCTTCGTGCTCGTCGTCGTCTACACCCTGGTCCAGGGCCCGACCCTGCCCTGGCTCGCCAAGGCCCTCCGCCTCGGCGACCGGGCCGAGGCCGCCGACCTGGGCGTCGAGTCCGCCCCGCTGGAGCGGCTGCGCGGCCACCTGCTCTCCGTGGCGATCCCGGACGACTCCAAGATGCACGGCGTCGAGGTCGCCGAGCTCCGGCTGCCCGCCGGCGCCGCCGTCACCCTGGTCGTCCGGGACGAGAAGAGCTTCGTCCCCGGCCCCGCCACCGTGCTGCGGCGCGGTGACGAACTCCTCGTCGTCGCCACCGACCCGGTCCGCGACGCCGCCGAACGCCGGCTGCGGGCGGTCGACCAGGGCGGCAAGCTCGCCGGCTGGCTCGGCACCGGCGGCGCCACCGCCGTCGCCGCTCCGGAGCACCGCCGCGGGCCCCATCGAGGACCTTTCCGGCGAACATCCGGTTAATCCCAGGCATTAATTCAGGTCGCGGGGCGTTTTCCCAGGCGGGAAGACGCCCTTCCCTGTACCATGAAGGCACACTTGATCGAACCAACTCTGCCTGACGCAGAGCTGGCGCGACCGTATGGCGGCCGAGGCATCCCCCGCAGTGGGTCCCGGTATCTACCGCAGTTCCGCGCAAGAGGACAGCTCTCGGCGAGCCCGCACCACCGTGCCCGGGACCGCTACCAGGCGGCAGAAAGGCAAGGACCGTGGCGTCCACGGTCGTCACCGAGAAGCGTCCTGGTTACGGACAGCTACTGCGCACCCCTGGCGCTCTCTCCTTCCTGCTTCCGGGCTTCGCCGCCCGACAGCCGTTCGCGATGCTGACCATCGGCATCGTCCTGCTCGTCCAGCACACCTCCGGCTCGTACGGCACCGCCGGCGCCGTCGCCGCCGCGACCGGCGTCTCCATGGCGCTCTTCGCCCCGCAGAGCGGCAAGCTCGCCGACCGCTTCGGCCAGCGGGCCGTCCTCATCCCCGGTGTGCTCGTGCACACCGTCTCCGTCTCCCTTCTCGTCGCGCTGGCCCTGGCCGGCGCCCCGCTGTGGGCCCTGTTCCTCGCGGCCATCCCCTCCGGCGCCTCGGTGCCGCAGGTCGGCCCGATGGTCCGCGCCCGGTGGGCGGCGAAGCTGGACGGCACGCCCCTGATGCCGACCGCCGCCGCCTTCGAGTCGGTGACGGACGAGTTCACCTTCGTCGTCGGCCCGGTCCTGGCCACCGCCCTGTGCACCGGCATCCACCCGGCCGCCGGTCTGATCGCCGAGGCCGCCCTCACCCTGATCGGCGGCCTGTTCTTCGCCGCCCAGCGCCGCACCCAGCCCGCCCACGGCCTGACCGCCGCGGCCGGCCACTCCGACGAGCCGCGCCGCTCGGCCCTGTCCGTGCCCGGCGTCCGCGTCCTCGTCATCGCCTTCCTCGGCATCGGCTCGGTCTTCGGCGGCATGCAGGTCTCCCTGACCGCCTTCTCCGAGGAGATCGGCAACCCGGGCGTCAACGGGCTGCTCTACGGCGTCTTCGCCGCCGGCAACATGCTCGCCGGCATCGCGATGGGCGCCATCGCCTGGAAGATCGGCCCGCGCCGCCGCCTGATCCTCGGCTACACCGGTCTCACCATCGCCGCCTCCCTTCTCTGGTCCGCGCACTCCGTCCTGCTGCTCGGCGCCCTGGGTCTGGTCGTGGGCCTGTGCATCGCCCCGGCCCTGATCACCGGCTACACCATCGTCGAGACCCTGGTCCCGGCCACCGCCCGTACGGAGGCGTTCACCTGGCTGACCGGCGCCGTGGCGCTGGGCCAGGCCGCCGCCGTCACGGTCGCCGGCCGGCTCGCCGACGCCCACGGCTCGAGCACCGGCTTCCTGGTGCCGCTGGCGGGCACGCTGCTCGCCCTCGTCACCCTGCTCACGCTCCGCTCGCGACTCCACCCCCGGGCGACGAGCCGGGTCGCCGCACGTGGTATCGGTCACCGAGTTCCGGTGTCGGTGGACTGAACCGACGGAATACGTCACTATGGATCGTCGTTAGCACTCGATGAGTGTGAGTGCCAGGAGGAAGACAAGTGCCGACCTACCAGTACCAGTGCACCGAGTGCGGCGAGGGCCTCGAGGCGGTGCAGAAGTTCACGGATGACGCTCTGACCGAGTGCCCGAACTGCAAGGGACGCCTGAAGAAGGTGTTCTCCGCGGTTGGCATCGTGTTCAAGGGTTCCGGCTTCTACCGGAACGACAGCCGCGGCTCGTCGTCCAGCAGCTCGCCCGCGGCGTCGAAGTCCGCCACGACCTCGTCGTCCACCTCCTCGTCGGCCACGTCGACGTCTTCGTCGTCCTCCTCGGACTCGAAGCCGGCGGCCTCGTCGAACACCCCGGCGGCCTGACCTCCTTTCCACAGGACCCGTAGGCCCGTAGATCCAACCGATGCCCTGCCGCTTCGCGCGGCGGGGCATTCGGCGTTCGTACGCGGGCCGGACCCGCTCGGACCGTCCTGATCCCGCGGGCCGGGGGATCGGCCGCCCGCGGGAACCGGACTGACTCCAGCGTCCCGGGCCCGCCCCGCCGCGGCAATCGCTCGTCGGAGTGAGGAAGTTGTCCACAACTGCCCGGTTGTCCACAGGCCGGAGCGGGATCTGCGCAGCTGCGGGACGGTGACCGTGGTTCGCCGGACGGTCCGGCGGCGACTCGTGTCACGACAGGCGGTTGCGCGATGACCACAGACTCCTGCTTCCCCCACACCCGCACCTCGGTGCCCGCGCCGTGCGGGGTGCCGCAGTTCGATCCGCTGCGTGTGCGCGGCGCGCGGCTACGGCTGATCCGGGCCTTGCGCCGCAAGCGGCGGGCCCCCGCCGCGGTCCTCGCGATGACGGCCGCCGCACTCGCGGCGACCGGGGCTGCCGGTGCCGAGGATCTGGCCCCGCAGCCTCCACCACCTCCCGCGCACACGTCGCACCGGCCGGCCGCCATGCCGCTGGTGTCCGCCCCGGTGCGGATCGCCGACGCGGCGACCGTCCGGCTGCTCAGGCCGGGCGACCGGGTGGACGTGATCGCCGCGCCCAACACGCCGATGGGCACCGGCGGCGAGGCGCACGTGGTGGCCTCGGGTGCCCGAGTGGCGGAGGTGCCGCAGGCGGGTGAGACCGGTGCGGACGGAGGGGCGTTGATCGTCCTGTCCGTGCCACGGCCGACGGCGACGGCGCTCGCCGGAGCGGGCATCACGTCCCAATTGGCGGTGACGCTGTGCTGATTCGCACTGGCGGACTGTCAAGTAACCGTCCCGTGTGTACCGATTGGACGCCTCTGCTCCGGTCGCGGCGTAATGGCTCCGCACACAGCAGCACACGCGACGAAAGGCACCTTGGTGGCCGAGAAGAAGGAAAGCTTGCTGGGAGGCTTCAAAGCCTTTCTGATGCGCGGCAACGTGATCGATCTGGCGGTGGCCGTCGTCATCGGTGCCGCGTTCACCAACATCGTGAACTCGGTGGTCAAGGGCATCATCAACCCGATCGTGGGCGCCTTCGGCACGAAGGACCTGGAGGGCTACGCGTCCTGCCTCAAGTCCCCGTGCAAGGTGGTCAACGGCGAGATGCAGGGCATCCAGATCCAGTGGGGCCTGGTCCTCAGCGCCGTGCTCAGCTTCGTGATCACGGCGGCGGTCGTCTACTTCCTGATGGTCCTGCCCATGGCGAAGATCCTCGCCAAGCGCGCCGCGCAGGAGAAGGCGAAGGAAGGCGTCAAGGAGACGCTGGAGGTCAGCGAGCTGGAGGTGCTCAAGGAGATCCGCGACCACCTGGTCGCCCAGCGCGGTCCGTCCCTGAACAACACCGGTGTGGCCTCCCCGGCCACTGGCGGCGCCGGGGCGCACTCCACCTCCTGACCGACGGCTCGCGTCGGGATCAGAGGTGGTGCGGCGGCTTCTCGTCGAGGAAGCGCGCGAGGTCGGCGGCGCTGCCGCCGCCGGCTGGAGGCCGCTCGCCCCACCCGCGGTCCGTGTCGTCCGCGGACTGCTGGTCCAGAGGATCGTCGAAGATCAGTGCCGGCCTGGGTTGCGATTCGGGAACGGAGCCGGTCTGCTTCGCTGTTCGCGGTCCGTGGGCGGGGGCGGTGCTCATGTACTCAGGGTACGCCGGGCCCACCGCCCCGCACCCGGCTGATCTCGGGATCGCGATCAGCGGACCCTCGGCGTCCCGGGACCCTCGGGCGGTCAGCGGTCCCTCTGCGTCCAGGTGCCCTCCGGCTGCGCAGGGGTCCGCAGCGGCCGGCTCCGCTGGGCGGGCGCGGGCTCGGCCGGTGCGGGCGCGGGCTCGGCGGGGGCCTGCTGTGGCTCGATCACGCGGCCACCCATAAGTTGATCTATGCACTTACGCCCCTTTTTGACGTAGGGGGGTGAGTCTCCGCAAGGAGACGGAGCGCCGTGGCCTCCCGCCAGGCCGCCCCGACGTCTGCTGTTCTGGGGGTATGACGCAACCCTTCCTTCCCCTCACCGCCCGCGCACGTGACGAGGCGCACCGGGTCGCCACGCCGCTCGAGCTGTTCTTCGACCTCTGTTTCGTCGTGGCCGTCGCGCAGGCCGGGGCCGAGCTCGTGCATGCCGTCGCAGAGGGGCATGCCGGGTCCGGAATCGTGAACTACGCGATGGTGTTCTGGGCGATCTGGTGGGCCTGGATGAACTTCACGTGGTTCGCCTCCGCGTACGACAACGACGACGTGCTCTACCGCGTGGTCACGCTCGTACAGATCGCGGGCGTGCTGATCCTGGCCGCCGGGGTCTCACGGGCTTTCGAGGACCACGACTTCCTGGTCGTGTACATCGGCTACGTCGTCATGCGGATCGCGCTCTCCTCCCAGTGGCTGCGCGCCGCGTACCACGCCACCGACTCCGCCGAGCGGACGATGTGCCGTCGGTACGCGACCGGGGTCCTCGCCTGCCAGATCGGCTGGACGGCGCTGCTCCTCGCACCCGAGGACGCGCGGCCCTGGGTGTTCCTGGTGATGGCGGTCGCGGAGATGGCCGTGCCGATGTACGCGGAGAAGGACGTGAACACGTCGTGGCACCCGCACCACATCGCCGAGCGGTACGGCCTGTTCACGATCATCGTGCTCGGCGAGACGATCGCGGCGGCGACCGTCGCCGTGAAGTCGGGTGTGACGGAGAACGACGCCCTGACCGAGGTGCTGCCGATCGCCGCCGGCGGGCTGCTGATCGTCTTCGCCGCCTGGTGGATCTACTTCGTGGTGCCCGCCCACGACCGGCTCGGCTCCAACCGGGAGGGTTTCCTGTGGGGCTACGGCCACTACCTGATCTTCACCTCCGCCGCCGCGATCGGCGCCGGCATCGAGATCGCGGTCGAGCAGGCCGTCGGCAAGGCGCACATCTCCACCCTGGCCGCGTCCTCCGCCGTGACCATCCCGACGGCGGTCTTCCTGCTCTGCGTGTGGTTCCTGCACGCCCGCTACTTCAAGGTCGGCATCGCCCAGCAGCTCGTGCTTCCGGTCTCGTCCCTCGCCATCCTGATGTGCTCGTTCGCCGGGCACTGGGCGGTGCTGGCCGCCGGTCTCGTCGCCGCCGCGACCGTGGCCGTGGGAGTGACCCTCACGGCCACCAACCCGGCCACCAACCCCGCCGCCCGCTCCGCCTCCTGACCGTCTGATCTGCCGTCGGGCCGACCCGGCAGACCGACTGTCGGCCCGCCCGCCGGCCCGCCCGCCGGGCCGACCGCCGGACCGATCGCGGACCGATCGCCGGACCGATCGTCAGACCTTTGAGCCACAATGCGTCGCATGATCTTCCGGCTTCTCGGTCCGCTCACCGTCGCCGGCGCCCCCGCCGCCGGTGGCCCCCGCGCCCGGGCCCTGCTCGCACTGCTCCTGCTCGACGCGGGCCGGACGGTCACCGCCGAACGCCTTCTCGACGGGCTGTACGGCGACGAGCCCCCGGCCGGCGCCGCCAACGCCCTCCAGTCGCAGGTCTCGCGCCTGCGCCGGGCGCTCCCGGACGGCGTCGGAGTGGAGCACTCCCCCGCCGGGTACCGCCTGACCGGGGCCGAGGCCGACGACGTGGACGCCCTCCGGTTCGAGCGGCTGGCCCGGGAGGGTGCCCGGGCCGGCGCGGCCGGGGACCCCGTACGGGCGGAGGGGCTGCTGCGCGAGGCGCTCGCGCTGTGGCAGGGGGACGCCCTCGCGGACGTACGGGAGGCTCCGTACGCCGAAGGGCAGGCGGCCCGGCTCGACGCGCTGCGGCTCGACGCCCTGGAGGAGTGGGCCGCCGCGCTGCTCGCCGCTGACGGCGACCCCGCCCCGCTCGTGCGGGAGCTGGCGCAGGCCGCGGCCGCGCATCCGCTGCGCGAGCGGCTGCGCGCGCTGCAGATACGGGCGCTCGCGGGCGCGGGACGGCAGGCGGAGGCGCTCGCCGTGTACGAGGAGGTGCGCGGGGCGCTCGCCGAGGAGCTGGGCGCGGATCCGGCGGAGGAGCTGACGGCGGCGCATCTGGCCGTGCTGCGGGGCGAGGAGTCGGGGGCGGCCCGTACGGTACGAGCGGCCCTGCCGCCCTCCCGGCCGCCCGCCCCGCTCACCGACTTCGTCGGCCGGGAGCGCGAACGGGAGCAGTTGCGCGCCCTCTTGAGCGCCGCTCGCCTGTCGACGCTGGTCGGCCCGGGCGGCGCCGGCAAGACCCGGCTCGCCCTCGAAGCCGTCAACGGCCAGGGAGACGGCGAGGCCGTGTTCGTGGATCTGGCGGCGGTGGGACCCGGCGAGGTGGTGGGAGCGTTCGCGCGCGCCGTAGGGGTACGGGACGCGAGCCCGTACGGGCTCGTGCGCGCGCTCGCGGAGCGGCCGCCGCTGCTCGTCGTGGACAACTGCGAGCACGTGGTGGCGGAGGCGGCCGGGCTGATACGGGAGTTGCTGGCCGGCTGCCCCGGGCTGCGGGTCCTCGCCACCAGCCGGGAGGCGCTCGGCATCACGGGCGAGTCGCTGTTGCCGCTCGCCGCGCTCGCGCCGGGCGCGGCGGAGGAGCTCTTCGTGCGGCGCGGGGCGGCGGCCCGGCCCGCTTTCGCCGGGCACGCGCGCGTGCCGGAGATCTGCGCGGCCCTGGACGGGCTCCCGCTGGCCCTGGAGCTGGCGGCGGCCCGTCTGCGCAGCCTCACCGTCGACCAGATCGCCGACCGGATCGGCGAACACCTCGGCCGGCACGTCGACGAACGGACCGGCGGGCGAGTCGGCCGGCACGTCGACGAAGGGCTGGCGGACCGCTTCCGGTTGCTCTCGCGAGGTGACCGGACCGCGCCCGAGCGGCATCGGACGCTGGCCGCAGTCGTCGAGTGGAGCTGGGAGCTCCTGGACGCGGAGGAACGGGAACTGGCGGCGCGGTTCTCGGTGTTCCGGGGCGGCGCGACGGCCGAGGCCGTGGCCCGCGTGTGCGGGGTGGAGCGGGCGGACGCGGAGGACGTGCTGGCCTCGCTCGCAGAGAAGTCCCTGGTGGAGGCGGGCGACTTCGACACCGGCGAGGTCCGCTACCGGATGCTGGAGACCGTACGGGCGTACGCGGCCGGCCGGCTCCGCGCCGACGACCCCGCGCCCGCCGCTCACACCGCCCACTACCTGGCTCTCGCCCGCGCCGCCGACCCCCACATGCGCGGTCCCGCCCAGCTCGACTGGCTCGCCCGCCTCGACGCCGAGGACCCGAACCTCCGCTTCGCGCTGCGCCGCGCGACGGCGCACGCCCCGGCGGACGCCCTCCGCCTGGTGGCCGCGCTCACCCCGTACTGGTGGCTGCGCGGCCTGCGCGGCCAGGTCGCGGGCCTCGCGGCGGAACTCCTCGACGCGGCGGAGCGCGCCGGCCTCGACTCCGGGACGGCCGGCCTCGACGAGGAGTACGTGCTGTGCGTCCTCGCCGCGGGTGCCGGAGCGGAGAGCCCCCTCGCCGAGCGCCTCGTCCGCGCCCGCACCCTGCTCACCTCCCGTACGGAGCCCCTCCGGCAGCCCTTCACCGCCTTCCTGTGGGCCACGGCGACAGGGCCGGAGAGCGGACCCGAGGCCCTCCTCCCGATGCCGGACGACGCCTGGACGCGGGCGCTCGGGCTGGCGGGCCAGGGATATCTGGCGCTCGAACAGGGCGACCGGCAGGCGGCGCGGGCCGCGCTGACCGAGGCCCTGGGGGGCTTCCGTGCCCTCGGTGAGCGCTGGGGCACGGCCACCGCGCTAGAAGGCCTCGGCGCGCTGTCCCCGGATCCGCTGCCGCTGTTCGCCGAGGCCCTGGCGCTCTTCGAGTCGCTGGGGGTCGCCGAGGACATCGTGGACCTGCTGGGCCGGCGGGCCGCCGTCCACGAGGCGGCGGGCGATACCGGGGCTGCGGCGGCCGACCGGGCCCGGGCGGCCGAGGTGGCACGGCGGGCGGGCCTGCCGGAACTCCGCTGACACCCTCCGTACGGCCTCTGACAGCGGCCGTCAGCGGGCGTCAGCGTCCGGTGCGCGTCCCGTCAGCGGCCCCGGCGACTCTCTCCCTGCCGCGGCGAACGCCCGGCACAACGCCTCACCGGCACCACAACGCCTCAAGGGAGAGCCGTCACCATGCAGAACGCCACCACCCTCGACGCCCGCACCGCCCTCGTCACCGGCGCCTCCCGTGGCATCGGGCGGGCCATCGCCCTCCGCCTCGCCCAGGACGGGCTGCTCGTCGCCGTGCACTACGGGTCGGACGCGTCCGCCGCGCAGGAGACCGTGGACCTGATCGCCGCGAAGGGCGGCCGAGCGTTCTCGGTGGGGGCCGACCTCGGGTCGTACGAAGGGGTGCTCGCGCTCGTCGAGGGCGTGCGGGCCGGGCTCGCCGCCCACACTGCGGACGCCGAGCGGGCCGGCCTTGACGTGCTCGTCAACAACGCGGCCGTCACGGCGTCCGGCGGGCACCTCCAGGACGAGACGGTCGAGCAGTTCGACCGCGTTTTCGCCGTCAACGTCCGGGCCCCGTTCTTCCTGGTGCAGCAGCTGCTGCCGCTGCTGCGGGACGGCGGCAGCATCGTCAACATCGGTTCCGGCGTCACCCGGATCGCGCTCGCCGACGAGCTGGCCTATGCCATGTCGAAGGGCGCGATGGAGACCTTCACCCGCACCCTCGCGAACGTCGTCGGCGCCCGCCGGATCACCGTCAACACGGTCGCCCCGGGTCCGACGCAGACCGGCGCGCTCACGGCCGCGCTCGCCGCGATGCCGCAGCTGGAGGAGATGCTGATCGGCGGGCAGGCCCTGCCGTGGGTCGGGCAGCCGGAGGACATCGCGGACCCGGTGGCGTTCCTGGCCTCGCCGGAGGGCCGCTGGATCACCGGCACCGTGATCGACGCCTCGGGTGGCACGTACCTGGGTCCCAAGCGCTGACATCCGTGCTACGCAGGTGACATGACGGAGCTGAAAGCCTCTCTCGACGCACTGACGGACGTGGCCGGCCTGCGGGTCGGCCACGCGCGCGTGCCGGGCGCCGGGGCGCTGTCCGGTACGACGGTGGTCCTCGCGCCGGAGGGCGGGATGGCGGCCGGCGTGGACGTGCGGGGCGGGGGCCCCGGCACCCGGGAGACGGACGCGCTCGACCCGCGCAACCTGGTGGAGCGGATCGACGCCGTGGTCCTGACCGGCGGCAGCGCGTACGGGCTCGACGCGGCCGGCGGGGTGATGGCCTGGCTGGAGGAGCAGCGGCGCGGGGTGCGGGTCGGGCCGGATCCGGCGCACGTGGTGCCCGTCGTGCCGGCCGCCTGCGTCTTCGACCTGGGCCGGGGCGGCGACTTCGCGGCCCGGCCGGACGCCTCGACGGGCCGCGCGGCGGTGGAGGCGGCGGCCGCGACGGCGGCACACGCGCCCGTGGTCACGGGCGCGGTGGGCGCGGGCACTGGGGCGGTGGTCGGCGGGCTCAAGGGCGGGGTGGGGACGGCGAGCACGGTCCTGGAGTCGGGGATCACGGTCGGCGCGCTGGTGGTCGTGAACGCGGTGGGCGCGGCGATCGATCCGGAGACGGGCGTTCCGTACGGCGCCTACTTCACCTCCGGCCCCCTGACGGCGGCGGGACGCCCCGCCTATCCCGATCCGGCCGTGCACGAGGCGGCGCGGCGCCGCCTCGCGGCGGCCCGGGCCAGGCTCGCGCCGCCGCCCATGAACACGACGCTGGCGGTGGTGGCGACGGACGCGGCGCTGACCCGCGCACAGGCGCAGAAGTTCGCGGGGACGGCGCACGACGGCATCGCACGCGCCGTCCGTCCGGTGCATCTGCTCAACGACGGCGACACGGTGTTCGCCCTCGCGACGGGGGCGCGCGAACTGCCCTCCGCGCCGGGGCCACTGGCGCTCAACGAGATCCTCGCAGCGGGCGCGGACGCCGTCACACGGGCCATCGTCCGGGCCGTGCTCGCACCGGCCGCCGGGATCTCGGGGCCGGGCGGGAACTTCCCGTCGTACCGGGAGCTCTATGGAGACAGGCAGGCGGACGCGTACGGCACGGCCTGAGCCGACACGCCGGCCCGAGCCGTACGGCGACTAGCCCGGCGCCCCGACTGCCGGTATACCAAGGGAAGTTGAAGAAAACACTCGGGGGGCGCGGAAACT
Organism: Streptomyces sp. NPDC003943; assembly: GCF_053605265.1. Classification (NCBI taxonomy): domain Bacteria; kingdom Bacillati; phylum Actinomycetota; class Actinomycetes; order Kitasatosporales; family Streptomycetaceae; genus Streptomyces; species Streptomyces sp. NPDC003943. Next base: position 20,884 of record NZ_JBSGIW010000020.1, read on the forward strand.
CAATGTGCGCCCCGTTCGTTTTCCCGAACGCCGGACACGATGTCAGACCCAGGGACTACGTTTAGCAAGCACCAAGTGACATGCGGCGACGGCCTGGAGACCCCCTTGAACGATCCGCAGGATCATTCTCACGATCCGTACGAGACGACCGAGACCCATCTTGAGCGACTCCTCGGCCGGGCGCTCAACTCCTTCGACCTGCCCGACTCCATGATCGAGCGTCTGGAGTCGGCCCTCGCCCACTCCAGCGCGCTGTACTCCTCGCACCACAGCGCGTCGCTGCACCGCACCACGTACCGCCACACCTATCTGCTCCCCGACGGCACGGCGCTCAGCCTGTGGGAGCTGGTGCACAACTCCGGCCGGGACGGCACCGAGCAGCACGAGCTGTACGCGGCGGAGGCGGACGTCCGGCTCGCCGCGTCCCGGCTGCCGGCCGGGCCCTCGCTCGGCTGGAGCGTGGAGCGCACCGACGGCACCGCCGTCGGCGAGGACGACGACCTGGAGCTGCTGAGCACGCTCCTGTCCCGCCCCATACCGGCCCAGCCCCGGATGTACGTGCCGGACAACTCGGCCGACCACGCCCGCCGGGTGCTGCGCCGCGCGGAGAACGCGGACCGGCCGGGCGAGGCGACCGCGCGCCGGCTGCGGTTGGCGTTCGCGCACCACATCACGCAGGCGTTCGGGCGCCAGTGCCCCGTGGCGGGTGGCCGGGACGCCGGCTTCACCCTCTACGAGCACCAGTTCCTGCTGCTCGACGGCAGCGAGCTGAGCCTGTGGGAGGTCGAGCACACGGCGACGCCGGACGGCCGCCACATGTGCGAGGTGTACGAGGACGAGCGCGCCGCGCGCGAGGCGATGGAGTCCCGCTCGCGGGTGCGCTGACGCGGCACACGACACGGGAGGGCCCGAGGGGCGACCCCTCGGACCCTCCCGACGCCCGGTCACGCACGGCCGGCCACGGCCACGCACGACCGGTCAGGAAACCGCCTGCCAGGAACCACCGGTCAGGAGACCAGTACGGGCTCCTTCTCGATCGTGGTCGTGCCGTCCTCCGCCGGCTCCTCCTCGCCGCCGCCCTCCAGGTGCTGCTTCGGCTTGGCGGGGAGCGCGAACATCACCAGGAAGATGCCGGCGAGCACGGCCGCCGCCCAGCCGAGCGAGTTCTGGAACGCGTGGGTGAAGGCGGCGCTCGTCTCCGCCGGGGCCATGGCCAGGCGCTTCTCGTCGATCGTGCCGAAGAAGACCACCGACACCAGACCCAGGCCGAGCGCGTTGCCCATCTGCCCGGTCGTGTTGATCAGGCCCGAGGCCGAGCCGGCGTGCTCGCGCGGCACCTCCGAGAGCACGGCGTCCGTCAGCGGGGCCACGATGAGGCCCATGCCCAGGCCCATCACGACCAGCGGCGGGATCATCTGCCAGGGGTGGATGTCCGCGCCGTAGCGGCCGGCCACGAAGAAGTAGAGCAGGATGCCGCCGGCCATCGTCACGGCGCCCGCCTGCAGCACCTTGCGGCCGAAGCGCGGCACCAGCTGCTGCACCGACAGACCCGCCGCCGTGGACACCGCGATCGAGAACGGCACGCCCGTCAGTCCGGCCTTCAGCGGGGTCCAGCCGAGCCCGATCTGCATGTAGAGCGTCCAGACCAGGAAGAAGATGCCCATCACGACGCCGAAGGTGAGCTGGACGGCGATGCCGGCCGCGAACGACTTCACCTTGAACAGCGACAGCTCGACGAGCGGCGAGCCGTCCTTGCGCGCCTTGTACCTCTCGTACGCGACGAGAGCGCCGAACACGACGAGGCTGCCGGCCATCATCAGGTGGCCCCACAGCGGCCAGCCCAGCTCGCGGCCACGGGTCAGCGGGTAGATCAGCATCAGCAGCGCGACGGTCACCAGGACCACACCGACCAGGTCGAGGCGGAGCGCCTTCGGGGCCTTGGACTCGGTGATGAAGCGGCGCCCCAGGATGATGGCCGCGACGCCGACCGGCAGGTTGATGAGGAAGATCGGGCGCCACTCCAGGCCCGCGATGTTCCACTGGGTGAGCAGCGCGCCGAGCAGCGGGCCGGAGACCGCGCCCAGGCCGATGATCGCGCCGAACATGCCGAAGACCTTGCCGCGCTCGTGCGCCGGGAAGGTGACGTGCACGATCGACAGGACCTGCGGCACCATCAGCGCCGCCGCCGCGCCCTGGAGGAGGCGGGAGCCGACCAGCATCTCCTGGTTCGCGGCGATGCCGCAGAGCGCGGAGGCGAGGGTGAAGCCGGCCGTGCCGGTGAGGAACAGGCGCTTGCGGCCGTAGATGTCACCGAGCCGCCCGCCGGTGATCAGACCGGCGGCGAACGCGAGCGCGTAGCCGGCGGTGATCCACTGGATCGCGCCGAAGGAGGCGTGGAGGTCGCGCTCGATGCTGGGGATCGCGATGTTGACGATCGTGGCGTCGACCAGGTCCATGAAGGCGGCGGTCATGACGATGGCGAGGGCTATCCAGCGCCTTCTGTCAGCGGCGTCGGCCGCGTCCGCGGCTTCCGGGGCCGCGACCGGAGCGGAGGGGACGGCGTCGTGTGAACTCATACGAGGAAAGTAGAAGCCATATAGGTCAGCTCATGTCCTAGTTGGGCCACATCCTGGTAAACATGACGGACACTCCGGCACGACTCCTGAATCTGCTGTCGCTGCTCCAGACCCCGCGCGAGTGGCCCGGGCGCGAGCTCGCCGAACGGCTCTCGGTCTCGCCGCGCACGATCCGGCGGGACGTCGACCGGCTGCGCGAGCTGGGCTATCCGGTCGAGGCGACCAAGGGCGCGGTGGGCGGCTACCGGCTCGTCGCCGGTACGGCGATGCCGCCGCTGCTCCTGGACGACGAGGAGGCCGTGGCCATCGCGGTCGGGCTGCGGGCCGGCGCCGGGCACGCCATCGAGGGCGTCGAGGAGGCCTCCGTACGCGCCCTGGCGAAGCTGGAGCAGGTGCTCCCGTCACGGCTGCGGCACCGGGTCTCCACCCTGCAGAACGCGACGATCCCGCTCACGCGCGGCGACGGCGCCACGGTCACACCGCAGACCCTGACCGCTCTCGCCGGCGCGGTGACCGGGCAGGAGCGGCTGCGGTTCGGCTACCGGGCGGGCGACGGCACGGAGACGAAGCGGCTCGTTGAGCCGTACCGGCTGGTGTCGACGGGGCGGCGGTGGTACCTCGTCGCCTTTGACCTGGGGCGCGAGGACTGGCGCACCTTCCGGGTCGACCGGGTCAGCGACCCCTTTCCGACGGGTGCGCGCTTCGCCGCGCGCGAGCTGCCGGCCGGGGACGCGGCCGCCTACCTGACCCGGTCGATGTCCCGCGCCCAGCCCGAGGTGGACCTCGACGTCAGCTTCGACGCCCCGGCCGAGTTCGTGGCGGCGCGGCTGCCCGCGCACCTCGCCCCGGCGGCCACCGGCCCGGACAGCTGCCGGCTGCGGACCCGTACGACCGACTCGACGGAGTGGCTCGCGGTGCGCTTCGCGATGGTCGACGCGCCGTTCACCATCCACGGCCCGGAGCCGCTGCTCGCGTACGCGGCGGAGCTGGGCGCGCGCCTGGGCGCGGCGACGCGCGACTGACGGCCGACGTGCCACCGACCGGACCGACCCGCAGCTGACGGGCCGATGCGCGACCGATCGGACCGACGCGCAGCTGACGGCCGATGCGCGACCGACCGGACCGACGCACGGCTGACGGACCGACCCACGGCCGACGGGCCCTGCGGGCCCCGCCGACGGGGCCCGCACGCCCTGGTCGTACCGGCCGTACGGCCGCTTTACGCCACCGCGTCGAAGCCGGTGTCCCGCGCCATCTTCTTCAGTTCGAGCAGCGCGTGCTTCTCGATCTGGCGGATGCGCTCGCGCGTGAGGCCGTGCTCCTTGCCGACCTCCGTCAGCGTGCGCTCGCGGCCGTCCTCGATGCCGTAACGCATGCGGATGATGGAGGCGGTGCGGTGGTCGAGCTTGTCGATGAGGTCGTCGAGCTCCTCGCTGCGCAGCAGGGTGAGGACGGACTGCTCGGGCGAGATCGCGGAGGTGTCCTCCAGGAGGTCGCCGAACTGGGTCTCGCCCTCGTCGTCGACCGACATGTTGAGGGAGACCGGGTCGCGTGCCCAGTCCAGGACGTCCGTGATCCGCTCGGGGGTCGAGCCGAGCTCCTCGGCGATCTCGGCGGGCTCCGGGTCGCGGCCGTGCTCGCGGTTGAACTCGCGCTGGACGCGGCGGATCCGGCCGAGCTCCTCCACCAGGTGGACGGGGAGCCGGATGGTGCGGGACTGGTCGGCTATGGAGCGGGTGATGGCCTGGCGGATCCACCACGTGGCGTACGTGGAGAACTTGAAGCCCTTCGCGTAGTCGAACTTCTCGACCGCGCGCACCAGGCCCGCGTTCCCTTCCTGGATCAGGTCGAGCAGGGGCAGCCCACTGCGCGGGTAGCGCCGGGCCACGGCCACGACGAGCCGCAGGTTGGACTTGATGAAGAGGTCCTTCGCCCGCTCACCCTCGGCGACCAGCGCCTCAAGCTCCAGGCGGGAGGCTCCGCCCGCCTCGCTCTCCGCCTCGCCGTCGAGGATCTGCTGGGCGTAGACACCCGCCTCGATCGTCTGGGAGAGCTCGACCTCCTTGGCGGCGTCGAGCAGGGGCGTACGCGCGATCTCGTCGAGGTACATGCCGACCAGGTCGCGGTCGGCGATCTCCCCGCCCACGGCGCGAACTGCCCGGCTGCCCCCGCCCGCGGAACTGCTCGCGGCGGACGACGGACGACGGGCGACGGCACGGGTTGCCATGCGTGCTCCCTTGCTGAGTAGGTCGCGACACCCTCTCGGGTGCCCTGCATCCGACGGAAACAACGACTGGAATCAGGACAGAATTCCCACCCGGCACATGGATTTTCGTGATCATGCAGTATCCTGCGCCGCCCGCGTGCTTCCGAGGGCGTGGGACGCGGGATCCGGGGCCCCATGGACCCGCAGGTCAGGCCGGGCGCGACCGCTGATCCGGCGCCCCTCGCGGAGCTCCGCCACCACCCTCCGTGACCACCCGCGTGAGACCGCCGTCACATGCGGCCCGATTCCGCCCCTCACACCGGAGCGGCGGCTTCCTCGACTCCGCTCCGGACCTGAAGACGCACCTCACCGCCGCCGGGTTGCCGACGTGCCCGACCTACCCGAACTGCACCGACCGCTTCGCCAGCCCCATCCAGAAGCCGTCGATCACACTGCGCTCCGCGTCCAGGTCACCGGCCGCGTCCGCCGCGCCCATCGTGACGAAGAGCGGGGCGAAGTGCTCGGTGCGCGGGTGGGCGAGGCGGCCGACCGGCGACTTGCGCTCGAAGTCGAGGAGGGCGTCGACGTCGCGGGTGGCGAGCGCCTCGTGGCCCCACGCGTCGAACTCGGCGGACCAGCCCGGCACCCCGCCGCCGGTGTGCCGCAGGGCGGCCAGGTTGTGGGTGAAGAAGCCGCTGCCGACGATCAGCACGCCCTCGTCGCGCAGCGGGGCGAGCCTGCGGCCGATGTCCATGAGGCGGCGCGGGTCGAGGGTGGGCATCGAGATCTGGAGGACGGGGATGTCGGCGCCGGGGTACATCTCGACGAGCGGCACGTACGCGCCGTGGTCGAGCCCGCGGTCGGGGATGTCCTGGACGGGCGTGCCGGGTGCGCGAAGCAGCTTGCGCACGGACTCGGCGAGCTCGGGCGCGCCGGGGGCCGCGTACTGGACCCGGTAGTAGTGCTCGGGGAAGCCCCAGAAGTCGTAGACGAGCGGCACGGTCTCGGTGGCGCCGAGGGCCAGCGGGGCCTCCTCCCAGTGCGCGGAGACCATGAGGATCGCCTTGGGCCGGGGCAGGCCGGCGGACCAGGCGGCGAGCTCACCCGGCCAGACCGGGTCGTCGGCGAGCGGCGGGGCGCCGTGCGACAGGTAGAGGGCCGGCATCCGTTCAAGCGTGGCGTCGTCCATGGCGTCCGCCTCCTTCACCGCGAGTCTGACTTTCCATATTCCTTGAAGTTTCAAGCTCCAAGTTCGCGTACAGCCTAGACCGGATCTAGTTCAACTTTCAAGGATTGGTCGTACCATGGTTCCATGACCGAACCCCGCTGGCTCAGCGACGAGGAGCAGCGCACCTGGCGCGCCTACCTCCACGCCACCACCCTCCTGGAGGACCATCTCGACCGCCAGTTGCAGCGCGACGCCGGGATGCCCCACATCTACTACGGGCTGCTCGTCCAGCTCTCCCAGGCCCCGCGCCGCCGGATGCGGATGACCGAGCTGGCCAAGGACGTCAAGATCACCCGCTCCCGGCTCTCGCACGCCGTCGCCCGCCTGGAGAAGAGCGGCTGGGTCGCGCGCGAGGAGTGCCCTTCCGACAAGCGCGGGCAGTTCGCCACGCTGACGGACGAGGGCTACGAGGTGCTGCGCCGCACCGCGCCCGGCCACGTCGGCGCCGTACGGCAGGCGCTCTTCGACCGGCTCACCCCGGAGCAGGTCGAGCAGCTCGGCGCGATCATGCGGACGGTCTCCGAAGGCCTCCAGCCGACGGACCCGAACGCGGATCTGCCCTGGCTCCGCTGAGCGAGAACGCCGAGCGGAACCAGGGCAGAGGGGTGCCGGAAGAGGTGGCGGGCGAGGTGGGCCCCCGGCTCAGTGCACGCTCAGTGCGCGATGACCGGGACCTTCACCTCGTCCTCCACGGGTGAACCGGAGCCGGTCACGACGCCGCCGCCCGGCTTCCCGGTGGTGATGAAGGTCAGCGCGATGGTCGCCGAGACGACCAGGATGCCGACCGCCCACCAGATGGCGGCCGAGTAGCCCTCGACCATGCCCTGGAGCTGAAGCAGCTTCTGCGCCGACGGGGTGGTCGCGCCGGCCACGTGGTCCGCTATGTACGCGGTGGTGGCGGAGGCGGCGATGGTGTTCAGCAGGGCCGTACCGATGGCGCCGCCGACCTGCTGCGAGGTGTTGACCATCGCGGAGGCCACACCGGCGTCCCGCGGGTCCACGCCGAGCGTGGCCAGGGACATCGCCGGCATGAACGCCGTACCCATGCCGAGGCCGAGCAGCAGCTGCGCCGGCAGGATCAGCCCGGCGTACGACGAACCGATCTCCAGCTGCGTGAGCAGCAGCATGCCGGCCGCGGCGGTCAGGAAGCCCGGACCCATCAGCCAGCGCGGCGGGACCCGGGTCATCAGCCGCGTACCGATCTGCGTGGAACCGGTGATCATGCCCGCGATCATCGGCAGGAACGCGAAGCCCGTCTTGACCGGCGAGTACCCCTTCACGACCTGGAGGTAGTAGGTCAGGAAGAGGAACAGGCCGAACATCGCGATGACCGCGAGACCGAGGGACAGGTACACACCGCCGCGGTTGCGGTCGGTGACGACGCGCAGCGGCAGCAGCGGGGACTTCACCCGCGCCTCGACGAGGGCGAAGGTCGCGAGCAGCAGGACCGAGGCGACGAACAGCCCGATGGTCACCGGGGCCGTCCAGCCGTCGGACTCGGCACGCGTGAAGCCATAGACCAGGGAGACCAGTCCGAGGGTGGACAGGACCACGCCAGGCAGGTCGAGCGCGGAGCGGTTGCGGCCGCCGGCCGGCTCACGGATCACGAAGAAGGCACCGGCCGCCGCGATGATCGCGAACGGGATGTTGACGAAGAACGTCCAGCGCCAGTTCAGGTACTCGGTCAGGAAGCCGCCGAGGATCAGGCCCACCGCGCCACCGCCACCGGCGATCGCACCGTAGATGCCGAACGCCTTGGCGCGCTCCTTGGCGTCGGTGAACATCACCGCGAGCAGCGACAGCGCCGACGGCGCGAGCAGCGCGCCGAACGCACCCTGCAGCGCACGGGCGCCGAGCATCATCGCCTCGCCGGTCGCGGCGCCGCCGAGGGCGGAGGCCGCGGCGAAGCCGATCAGACCGACCACGAAGGTGCGCTTACGGCCCCACAGGTCGGCGACCCGGCCGCCGAAGAGCAGCAGACCGCCGAAGGCGAGCGCGTAGGCCGTGATGACCCACTGGCGGTTGCCGTCGGATATCCCGAGGTCGTGCTGGGCGGAGGGCAGCGCGATGTTCACGATCGTCGCGTCGAGCACGACCATCAGCTGGGCGAGGGCGATGAAGAGCAGGGCTCTCCAGCGGCTGGGGTCGGCCTGGGTCTGGGCGATTTTTGACATGGGGGTAGCCACCTCTTGGCGCGAAACGGTGAAAAAGGACTTAAGCGAGGGGGAGGGCAGGGGAGGAGGGACGGGCAGGGCGGGGGCGGGAAATGGAAGTCAGGGAGTTAGGGGCGGGGGCCGGCGTCACCGGCCGACCGGCGTCAGCGGACGGCCGTCATCCACGGGCGGCGCAGGCGCTGTTCCTCAGGTCCTCCAGGGTCGCTGCGGCGCCGGGGAGTTCGGAGCGCACGGGCGTCTCCAGACCGTCCAGGAACACCTGCAGATGGCGGTGCACGAACCGGTCCATGTTCAGACAGGCCGTGCCGGGCAGCGGCCGGGTCAGCTGGGAGACCGCCACCATCAGGTCGCCGACCCCCACGTCGGCGCGGAGCCGGCCGGCCTCCTGCGCCCGGTCGACGAGGCCCTGCACGGCCTCCTCCAGGTGGGTGCGCTCGGCCACGAGGTCGGGGTGGTCCTGGTCGAAGGCGCCGTCGAGCATCGGGCACAGGGCACCGACCCGCTCGTCGGCGGCGGCGTGCGTGAAGCGGCGGAGGGCGGCGAAGGTGTCGCTCTCCTGCTCGCCCGCCTCCCGGGCCCGCTCGGCTATCCGGGCCATGGAGGAGACGACGACCTCGCGGACGAGGTCGGAGCGCTCGGGGAAGTTGCGGTACAGCGTGGCGTTGCCGACGCCGGCGCGGCGGGCTATCTCGTCGAGCGGCACCTGGGCGCCGAACTCCACGAACATCTCGCGCGCCGCCGTCACGATGCGCTCGCGGTTGCGCAGCGCGTCCGCACGGGGGCGGGGAACGCGACGCGCGGGCGCGGCGGATCCGGCAGGGGCGAGTTCGCCGGTGGCCGCGGTGTCAGCGGGGCTGATGCTCACTGCCGTACCTCTCCCAAGTAGTCCAAGCGGTCCGAACGGTCCGGGTGACCGGGCGGTCCGTGTGACCGCGCGGTCCGAACGGTCCGGGTGAACCGGGCGGTCCGATCGGTCCGACTGATCCGGGGACCGAGTCCCCACTTCGTCGAACACAGGCATAAACGGGGAACGGATCCCCGGTTATTTCCCGGCCACCTTGTGACCTGAGTCACATCCCCCGGTCGGCTCACCCGGCGCGCGCGCCCCGACCGCCCGCCACAGGCTGATCGCACTGACGGAGCTGACGGAAACGGAGCCGACGGAGCTCAGAGAGGCGACCGCATGCAGGAGACTCCCCTGCGGATACGCAGACCCATCGCCCTGGCCGCGGCGGCCGTCCTCGCGATCGCCGCCCTGGCAACGGCCAGCACGACCCTGCCCGGCCCGGCCCCCGCCTCCGCGGGCCCCGTGGCCAACAGGCCCGGGAAGGCGCCGCTGGAACCGTGCCGGATCGCCACGACGATGGGTGTGCAGATGTCGGAGGGAGTCCCGACCACGCCCGGGTACGCCCGCTCCACCGGCCTGATCAGGGCCCTCAACCTGATGATCGACTTCCCGGACACCCCCGGGCAGGGCACGGCCATGACCCGCTTCCGCGAGTTCTTCCCGCGGACGGCCGACTGGTTCCGCGTCAGCTCGTACGGCCGCCTGCAGTACCGCCCCGAGACCCCGATACCCGACTGGCTGCGGATGCCCCGCCCCTTCTCCTCGTACGGCGTCGAGCGCGGCTCACCGTACGAACCCGGCTACCGCAAGCTCGTCGAGGACATCGTGAAGGCCGCCGACGCGCGCGTGGACTTCAGCGCGTACGACCTGGTCAACGTCCTCGTCACTCCGAACGCCGGCCCCTCCGCGCTCGACACCGTCCTGTCCGTGACCTTCTCCGGCAACGACGACGCTCCCTACGCGGACGGCGTGCCGCTCTCCAACACGTCCTTCGTCTACAGCCGCCAGGACGACGGCTCGGGCAGCTACGCCGACACCGGCTACCGGGTGCTGCCGCACGAGAACGGCCATGTCTTCGGACTCCCCGACCTCTACACCGCGGACGGCGGCGGCACGGTCGGGCACTGGGACATCATGTCCGAGGACTGGGGGGCCAACAACGACCTGCTCGGCTGGCACAAGTGGAAGCTCGGCTGGCTCGACGACGACCAGGTCGGCTGCGCCTCCCGGCCGGGCGACTTCGAGTACACGCTGACCCCGCTGGCCGTCAGCGGCGGCCCCAAGCTCGCCTTCGTCCCGTTCTCCGGCACCTCCGGCTACGCCGTCGAGGTCCGCACCCGCGAGGGCAACGACGAGGCCGTCTGCAAGCCCGGCGTCCTCGTCTACCGCGTCGACACGGACGTCGACACCGGGCACGGCCCGATCACCGTCACCGACAGCGACCACGAGAGCGGCGGCTGCACGCGGCGCCCCAACGTCCAGGCGGAGCTGTCGGACGCCCCGTACGCACCGGGCGAGTCGTTCACCGACCGGGCCAACGGCATCCGGATCACCGTCCTCGACGAGGACCCGGCGACGGGCGGCTACCGCGTCCGCGTGTCCCGGAGCTGACCGCCGACACTGCCGCCCACACCATCCCCGAGCCGACCGCCGACACTGCCGCCCGCGCCGTCCTGCAACTGACCGCCGACACTGTCCCGGAGCTCGCGCTTGAGGACCTTCCCGCCCGCGTTGCGGGGCAGCGCCGTCTCCCGTATGACGACATGCGCGGGCACCTTGAACGCGGCGAGCCGCGTCCCCACGTACTCCCGCAGCAGCTCAGCGGCTCCGACCGTCGCGCCGGCCCCCGCCCCGGCCCCAGCCCCGGCCGCCGCGTCCGCCATCGTCCCGGCCTTCGCGCCCGCGCGGAGCCGGACCACGGCGGCGACCTCCTCGCCGAGGACGGGGTGCGGGACGCCGAGGACGGCGGCCTCGACGACGTCCGGGTGGTCCTGGAGCACGCCCTCGACCTCGACGCAGTACACGTTCTCGCCGCCCCGGATCACCATGTCCTTGAGCCGGTCGACGATCGTCACCAGGCCGCCGTCCCCGATCCGCGCCAGATCGCCCGTACGGAACCAGCCGTCCGCGGTGAACGCCTCCCGGGTGGCGGCCTCGTCGCGCCAGTAGCCGCGTACGAGCGCCTGACCGCGCAGCCACAGCTCGCCGACGCCGTCCGCGTCCGGCCGCTCGACCCGCACCTCGGTGGCGGGGGTGGGCCGGCCCACGCTGCCGGGGTGGGCGCGGTACTCGGCGCCGAAGTTGGCGAGGACACCGCCGCAGGTCTCGGTGAGGCCGTAGCCGTTGCGCGGCTCGATCCGCTCCCCGTACGCGGCGGCGATCCGCGCGGCGAGCCCGGGCGGGGCAGCCGCTCCCCCGGTGTTGAACATCGTGACCGACTCCAGCGGGTCGCCGGTGCGTTCGGCGAGGTCGAGCAGCTGGAGCGCGGTGGTGGGGACGCCCGCGTAGTGGGTGACGCGATGGGTCCGGATCAGCTCCAGGGCCTTCGCCGGGTCCCACTTGCGCATCAGGACGAGGGTGCCGCCGGCCGCCATGACCGAGTAGAAGGAGGTGAAGGCGGCGACGTGGAAGAAGGGGTACGTGGTGAGCGAGACCGGCACGGGCCCGGCACCGGGCCGCGCGCCGCGGCGGAGGGCGGAGGCGGCGGCGAAGTAGCCGGGGTTCATGGCCGCGCCCGCCTGCGCGAGGTGGGTGGCGACGGCGCCCTTGGGGCGGCCGGTGGTGCCCGAGGTGTAGATGATCGTGGCGTCGTGCTCGGGCAGCACGTCGACGGGCGGGGGGCCGAGGAACGGGTCGGTGTCGGGGACGTACGCCTCGAAGCCCTCGACCAGCTCCCCGCCCGCACCGTGGAAGACGACGCCGGGTACGGCGTGGGCGCGGGCCCAGGCGGCGACGCGCGGCACCCGCTCGCCGTCCACGAGCAGCACGCGGGGCGCGCAGTCGTCGAGCGCGTACGCGAACTCCTCCTCGGTCCACCAGGCGTTGAGCGGTACGGCGACGAGTCCGGCGAGCTGGGCGGCCCAGAAGGCGGTCTGCCACTCGGGGTGGTTGCGCATCGCGACGACGACCCGGTCGCCGGGGCGCAGCCCGTACCCGTCGACGAGCCGGCGGGCGAGGCCGCAGGCGGCGTCGAAGAAGGCGCGGTAGCTCGTCGTCGCCCCGTCCTCGGTGACGAGGAAGGGGCGGTCACCGAAGGCCCAGGTGGCCTCGACGAACTCGCGGAGGGTGCGGGGGCCGGAGGCGTAGACGCCGTACTCGTCGACGGCGAAGGGCGCGCCGGGGCCGGACAGGAGGATGGGGTGGGGCTGGTCGGGGTGGTCGGGTGACTGCCGGTCGGTGTGCGACTCGTCCACGGTTGCTCCCGCCTCCTCGCGCGCCTGCTCGGCCGCCTGCCGGCCGTCTCCTTGCCCGTCTTCGTCGTCCGTACGCTACCCAGCGCTCGGCGGGCCGCGTCACGAGAGGTCCGCGGGCCCGTCCCGGTTCCCGTCCTCGTCCTCGTCCCGGTTCCCGCCGTCTCCCCCGTCCTCTCCCCCGTCCTCTCCCGCGTCCCCGTTCCCGTTCCCCGAGGCCACGAAGAGCCCCGCCCGGGCCGCGCCGACCACCCGGGGCAGCAGGAACGTCCAGAACCGGGTGAGCGGGGCCGGTTCCAGCCAGCTCGGGTCCTGGTGTCCGAGGGTCGCGTGCCCTGCGGCGACCGCGACCACCGTCGCCGCCACCTCCTCGGCGGTCACGTCCGGCGCGAGCAGGCCCTCGCGCTCGGCCCGTGCCACGACGGACCGGACCCAGTCGCACCACAGCCGCCGTAAGTCAGCCGCCGGTTCCGCCGTCGCCGACTGCCCGGGCACGTCCACGTCCACGTGCCCATCCACGTGCCCATCCACCTGCCCGTGCGCGTGCCCGTGCCCGCGTCCGCCGTTCGCGGAGGCGAGGGCGAAGCCGGCGCGCAGGACGGCGTCGGAGCGCAGCCCCTGAACGAGTTCGTGGCTGGCGTCGATGAGGCTCTGCAGCGGGAGCGCCTCGCGCTCCCGGGTGATCCGTACGAGCCGCTCGCCGGCCGCGGCGACGACGGCGTCGGCCAGCTCCGCCTTGCTGGGGAAGTGGAAGTGCAGGGCCCCGCTGCTGACGCCGGCACGGGCGCTGATGGTCGCGAGCGAGGCGACTTCGAAGCCGTCCCGGTCGAAGAGCGCGGCCGCCGACTCGACGAGGGCGTTGCGCGTCCGAATCGCCCGCTCCTGCTTGGCCAAGGGACCTCCGTACGCAGCACCAACCGTCACTTTGCCAGCACTTTAACAAACCGGCCCAGCGGTATTTCGCGTTACGGAAAAGACCTCGGCCGCCGTGCGGTCACGGGGGAGACTCGGAAGCAACATCAACGCCCCGGCAGCACAACCGAGTTCAAGGACGGACGTCTCTCGGCTGACGACCTCACCATGACCGAAAGTGAGCCGTGAGGTGGGAAGCGAGAGCTCAGAGCCGTGAGCTGTAAGCCGCGAACGGGCCCTGACGGTAAGTCAACTCCCCGCGCTCGATCAGCTTGCGGCCTCGCCGCGCGCCTGGAGTGCCTCCCCATAGGCGCGCTCGGCGCGCGACGGCGAGAAGTCGAGGCGGACGAGCACGCCGGGGACGGTGATGGCACTGACGATGGTCCGCATGAGGTCGGAGACCCGCTCCACCATGTCGGCGTGCTTGGTCATGATCTTGGAGAGGACCTGCACGCCGGTGAAGCTGCCCGTGAAGAGGCTGGCGGTGGCGTGGATGTCCACGTGCGGCAGCAGCTCGCCGGCCTCCTTCGCCTTGCTCAGGACGTCCACGTTGTGGTCGATCCAGCCCTGCATCGGGACCCGGCGGTCGAGGCCGTCGTGCGGCGAGCCCTGGTCCACGGTGAGGCGGACGCTGCCGCGCACCATGGGGTCGGCGATGTGCAGGAGGTGGGCGAGGACGAGGGCCTCGTCGGTGAGCGTCTGGAGGAAGAGCTCGCGCTGCGGTACGGGAGGCAGGGCCGCGACCTGGCCGGCGAGGACCTCCTGGGCGAGCTCCTCCTTGGAGGAGAAGTGGAAGTAGAGGGCGCCCTTGGTGACCCCGCACCTCTTCAGCACCTCGGAGATCGTCGCGGCCTCGTAGCCGACCTCGTCGAACAGTTCGGCCGCCGCGAGCACGATCTTCTGACGTGTGCGGATGGCGCGTTCTTGCTGTGCCACTACATCCTCCGTACCTCACGGTGCGAAGTAGACCGTAAGGCTGGCGTTTCCAACCGGATGCTTCACGCGTCCACAATTCGAGAGTAAAACCACCCAACCGGTTCGACAGGAAGCGGAAACAAAACCGGTTGGTCCGTATCGTAAACGTTCGCGTGTGGCAGGTCACCAGCCTCCTTGCGGCGACGGGCAGTTAACCCTCCGTCGGCTCGGCGATGCGCCGGAGCAGGGCCACGGCCCCCGCTCGTACGTCCGCGGGGAAGAACCGCGCGTCGACCTCCTCCACGACGGCGATCGCCCGCGGCGCCAGCTCCGCCCCAGCCGCCGTGACGCGCAGCCGCTTCGCCCGGGTGTCCACCGGATCGACCTCCCGCTCGACGAGCCCCTTGGCCTCCAGCGCCTTCAGCACCTGCGACGTCATCTTCACGTCGGTCCCGGCCTGCCGCGCCAGGGCCTGCTGCTGCGGCCGCTCGCCACGCCCGTTGAGCCACCAGGCGCAGGCGAGCAGCACGAACTGCACATGCGTCAGCCCCAGCGGCGCGAGCGCGGCCCCGATGTCCCGCTGCCAGCGCAGCGTGGCGTGCCAGAGCAGAAACCCGGGGCTCTCCTCCGGTTCGAGCGCCGCCATCAGCGCTCGGCCGCCTTCACCAGCGCCGCCATCGTGTCGGGCCAGTCCCCGGTCACCGCCGGCCCCACCTGCGGCCCGAGCTCGTCCACGCCCTCCCCGGTGATCTCCATCCGGTACGTGACCCGCGTCCGCGCCCGCTCGCCCGTCTCGACCCGGTGCATGGTCCGCAACACCAACCCCCCGAACCGCGCCTCGTCGACGAACCGCTCCCCGGCAACCGCCTCGGTGACGACCAGCTCGACCGCCTCCTCCGTCCCCGGGTTCATCACGATCCCGGCACCCTCGCCGAACGGCCGGTCGATCGCGATGCCCTTGATGTCGGCGTTCCACTCCCCCCAGTTCTCCACATCGGCCCACAGCTCCCAGACGGCCTGCCCGGTCGCCTCGGTCTCGACACTGTGCTCGTACGCCCACATAGCGATCCCCGTCCCTCGTCCCCATTTAATCTATGCACAGACTATCTTCGCGCAGACCATCCGTCCAGAGGTTTCCCGGCTTCCTCCCGGACTCCCCGGCCACGCCCGGCCCACCCGCTACACTGTCGAGCGTTGTATCCCGCCTTCGTAGCTCAGGGGATAGAGCACCGCTCTCCTAAAGCGGGTGTCGCAGGTTCGAATCCTGCCGGGGGCACAAGAAGAAGGGCCGGCTCAGGGGCAATTTCCCCGAGGCTGGCCCTTTCTCATGATCACGGCCGTGCCACCTACGTGCCAGAAGGCGACGGATCGCCGCTCCCCCGGGCCTGGCGGATGATCTCCCCGAGCTTCCCCGCGATGTGCTGATCCCGGTCGCTCGTCATGTGCTGGTAGATCAGAGAGGCCCGCGTGGTGCTGTGCCCCATGCGCGTCATCAGCTCCCGGGTGCTCGCCCCCGCGATGGACGCCAGCGTGTTGTCCGTGTGCCTCAGATCATGAAAGTGCGCGCCGTCGGAGACGCCGGCCTTTGCCTTGGCCGCCACCCAGTCATCCCGGAAATTGCTCCGCTCCTGGGGGACTGCACAGTCGTTGTGGACAGGGGCGGGATGATCACCGCCGTGACGGACGATCGTCTTGCCTACGTGGCACCACGAGCCCGCGAGGCTCTCGCGGAGTCGGCTCCTGAGTCGGAGGAGCGGAGGAGAGCCCATCAGGCCCTCGTCAGGGAAGACCGCGGTGTTCGGAACACGCCAGGTGGGTACTGGGTGGCAGCCGCCGACCCGGCAGCAGCAAGCCAGGCTCTCACCGGTACGGAGAACGCATCCCATGTTCGTAGAACAGCCCTGCTCACTGATGGCGCGGCGCGACTCGTGACCACGTTCCATGCGACCGACTGGCAGGGCTGTCTGGATCTACTCACCCACAGCGGCCCCCAAGACGTGATCCGGCGAATCCGCGAAGCGGAGCAGTCCGACCCCGACTTGAGCCGATGGCCCCGGAGCAAGCAGAACGACGACGCGACGATCGCGTACATCCACCTCTAGGGACCTGTTACAGGTTTCTCCACCTCATCAAGGCACCCGGCTGCGCTGCCGCTCCGCCGGGCGGGCTTCCCGGCTCCGCTCCGCGCGACGCTCCTGCCTGCGGCCCGCTCCGCGCGCGCTGCGCCGACGCCCGCCCCTGCAAGACGGGACAGGCCCAAGGGCATGAGTTCGAGCCCCAACGGCCGCCGGGTTCCCACGGTCACCGACATGCCTCCGGCGGGCGCGCTCCGACTCCGGGATGGCGGGGGCGCCGTACGCGAGTGCCGGCCGGTGGGGTGCTGAGGCGGGGAACTCCCATCCCGTCTGCCATCGGCCCAGGACAAGCCGAGCAGCCACGGCACCGGGCGTCCAGGTCGTTCGTACAGTGGCGCGCTCCACCTGGACGCCCGGCACCGCGCCCCCTCCACATGCGTGTGGGCCGACGGCAGACGGGATGGGAGTCGAGGGTGGGTGGTGGTGATGTGGGCGGGCTAGTTCACGTCTGGGCTTCGACGCTCGATCAGGACCACGTCACGCCAGGTTCCGTGGTGACGACCGAGGCGCTCGCGCGTTCCGACCGTGCGGAACCCGGCCCGGTGGTGAAGGGCCAGGCTTGCCGTGTTCTCCGGGAAGACCCCGGATTGGACGGTCCAGATGCCGGCTGCCTCGGTCGAGGCCAGGAGGGCCTGGAGCAGGAGGAGGCCGACTCCTTGACCGCGCGCGTCAGGGTGCACGTAAACGGAGTGCTCCACCACGCCCGCGTATGCGCAGCGGTCCGAGACGGGCGCCACGGCAGTCCAGCCGACGACATCGTCCGTCGAGCCAAGAGCGACGAAGCGGTGTTCCGGCAGGCGGGAGGAGTCGAACTGCGCCCAGGTGGGCGCAGCGGTCTCGAAGGTGGCGTGCCCGGTGTCGATTCCGAGCTGATGGATCGCCAAGACCTGTTCGGCGTGTTCAGGCCGCATGGTGACGATGCGTGCGGCGGCGTTCATGGGCGCGGCTCAATGCCGAGTTCGCCCAGCAGGCCGCGGATGCGCTGCTCGATGGCGTCGCGGATCGGGCGGACGGCGTCCACGCCCTGGCCGGCGGGGTCGTCCAGCTTCCAGTCGAGGTAGCGCTTGCCGGGGAAGTACGGGCAGGCGTCGCCGCAGCCCATGGTGATGACCACGTCGGACGCCTGCACGGCTTCGGTGGTGAGCACCTTCGGCGTCTCGGCCGAGATGTCGATGCCGACTTCCGACATGGCCGCGACGACGGCCGGGTTCACCGTGTCGGCGGGGGCGGAACCGGCTGACCGGACCTCGACCCGGTGGCCGCCGAGGTGGGCGAGGAAGGCGGCGGCCATCTGGGACCGGCCCGCGTTGTGGACGCAGATGAACAGGACGGACGGGATTTCGGGAGTGGTCACGGGCGGACTTCCTGGGTCGGGGTGGTTCAGCGGCCGGCGGTGGCGAGTCCGGGTTCGCCGGTCGAGGCGGGCGCCGCCTCAGGCGTGGGCGCGGAACGGCCGAAGAGGGCGAGCGCCAGGGCGACGCCGACGCCGGCCCCGAGGAGCTGGGCGGCGATGAAGGGTGGTACCGAGGCTGGGGCGATGCCCGCGAAGGTGTCCGAGAAGGCCCGCGCGATGGTCACGGCCGGGTTGGCGAAGCTGGTGGACGAGGTGAACCAGTAGGCCGCGCCGATGTAGGACGCGACGAGAACCGGGCCGAGACGCTGCTGGGCCGTCCGTCCCAGGCCGAGGACCAGGAGGACGAGGCCGGTGGTGGCGACGATCTCGCCGAGCCACAGGTGACCGGCGGACCGGTCGTGGGTGGAGAGCCGGACGAGGGGTTCGGCGAACATCGCGTTCGCCAGCACCGTGCCGCCGATGCCGCCGGCGATCTGCGCGGGCACGTACGCCCCTACCGCGCGCAGGTCCAAGCCGTCCCTGTCACGGCGTCCGGTCCACCACACGGCGAGGGTCACGGCCGGGTTGAAGTGGGCCCCGGAGACCGGGCCGAGCAGCGCGATGAGCATGCCGAGGCCGAAGACGGTGGCAAGGGAGTTGGCGAGCAGCTGGAGGGCCACGTCGTGGGTCAGCTCGGTGACCTGTATGCCGGAGCCGACCACGATCGCGACGAGGGCGGCGGTACCAATGAGCTCGGCCAGGGCACGGCGGCCGAGGGAGGGCGTCATCTGATCGCTCCGGCCGGTACGGCTTCGGCCGGCGTCTGGAGGAGGGAGGAGAGCCGGGCCAGGGCGGCGGGCAGCACCCAGTAGTAGACCCAGGTACCACGACGTTCCGAGCCCACCAGACCGGCTTCCCTCAGCACCTTGAGGTGGTGGGAGATCGTCGGCTGAGACACGTCGAAGGGGCCGGTCAGGTCACACACGCAGGCTTCGCCGCCCTCGTGTGAGGCGATCAGCGAAAGCAGCCGCAGCCGGATCGGGTCCGACAGGGCCTTGAACATCTTGGCCAGGTCGACGGCGACTTCTTCGCCCAACGGCTCACGGACCATCGGCGAGCAGCATGCCCCCTGATCGTCCTGCCCGATCAGGGGCAACTCTGATTTCGACATGCGTCTATGTTGACATCCATCTAATCCAGTGGCAACGTCGACCTCACCAAGCTGTATCGACAGACATCGAAACAGCATCGGATCGTGAAGATCAGGGAGACCGCCATGTCCCGCGTCCAGCTCGCCCTTCGCGTCGCCGACCTCGAAGGCTCCGTCGCGTTCTACTCGAAGCTGTTCGGCGTCGAGCCCGCGAAGCGGCGCCCCGGATACGCCAACTTCGCCGTGTCCGAGCCGCCGCTCAAGCTCGTCCTCATCGAGGGCGAGGCAGACGAGGACACCCGGCTCGACCACCTGGGCGTGGAGGTCGAGAGCACCGACCAGGTCACCGCGGCCACCACACGCCTGAAGGACGCCGGACTGGCCACCTTCGAGGAGAACGACACCGCGTGCTGCTACGCCCTCCAGGACAAGGTCTGGGTCACCGGCCCGGGCAAGGAGCCCTGGGAGGTCTACGTGGTCAAGGCCGACGCCGACACCCTGACCAAGGCCGCCGAGGCCGCTCCCGACGCTTGCTGCGGCACCGCGGCATGCTGCACCCCGGAGGAGCAGGCCCTCGACGCGGCGCAGTCGCCGGCGCAGGCGAAGGCAGCTGCCGGCTGCACCTGTGGAGGCTGAGCCCAGGGCATGCCACATCCGTGCCAGATCGCGCGGGGACTCACGGGGAACGAGGGGCGCCCACGGAGCCTGCGCGGTGGACCGGCCAGCTCAACAATCATGGGTCCCACTCGGCCTCGGACGACTCGTCCGGGGCCGTTTGCGTGCCCTCGTCGGCACGGCCGAAGGCGCCGCCGCTCCCCATGAAACCGCCCTCGGTGATCACGCCTGGCGGTGAGTCGGTCGCCGGCAGGGGTGCCGAGAGGCCGACCTGTTTTCGAGGCGGAGGCAATGGGATCCCGCCTATCCCGCAGGAGGAATTCCACACTCCGGATTAATACCCCAGACATGAGCAATCGGGATAAAAGGCCTTCCCTTCGGTGTCGATCCACCGAGGGCGGCGCACCGGATTCCATTTTCGCTGCCCAGAGTGCCCGATTCCGCAGCCCTTGATCGCCGCGAGTCACTCCCGTATCACATGTTGCGCGCCTGCACCTCGGAACGAGAAGTGTTGACGCACGGCAGCTTGCGCATCGGCGATATCCATAACTGTCGTTGTTTCGTTCGATCGGCCTCAGTTACGTTCAACGCGGCAATTGGCCATCACCGAAAGGGAAAATATGTTCACGCGAAAGACCCTGGCTGCTTCCTTAGCCTCCGTGGCCTTGGCCGGCGCCGGAGTTCTGGCCATGACGGCGCCGGCTCAGGCCGCTGTCCCGGGCACCGAGCAGTTCCGGAACGTCGCCACCGGATTCTGCCTGGACAGCAACGCCGCGCAGGCCGTCTACACCCACGACTGCAACACGGGCGCCTACCAGAAGTGGACGGTCTCGTCCGTCAGTGGTGGCTACACGGTGAAGAACCAGGCCACCGGGTTCTGCCTGGACAGCAACGCCGCGCAGGCCGTCTACACCCTGTCCTGCAACGGCGGCAGTTACCAGAAGTGGACCATCAGCTACAGCGGTTCCGGCTACGTGCTGAAGAACGTCGCGACCGGCTACGCGCTCGACAGCAATGCGAACAAGCAGGTCTACACGCACTCCTACAACGGGGGCAACTACCAGAAGTGGAGCTGAGCTCCACGCGCTGAGTGTGAGTGTGAGTAAGACCGAGGCCCGCCCTGTCGCAGAGGGCGGGCCTCGGCCCGTTCAGGGCAACGGCTCAGGACGTGGGCGGATGTCAGTCGCTCAGGGACGCCCCGGGTCGGTGGGGCTCCGCAGGACGATCATTCCGCCTTCGTCGTAGACGCTGCGCCAGCCATTCTCCTCGGCCTGCCGGATGACGGCAACGACCCCGCCGGCGGGAAAGGAATCGTCGGTGTCGGCCACGATCCATGTGATGTCCTTGTGCCTGGTCAGCACACCGTCGGCGACGAGGTGAACGGTCGCCCGGTCGGTGAGGTGCGGGGCGAGGCTGTTGCTTGCGGCCACTCGTGCGCCTGCGGGGACCAGGTCGATCGCGCTCCGGGCCGCCGTCTGGCGGTCGCCGTCCCGCCAGAACCCCGGGACCACCAGGTCGCGGAGCGGCTGTGCCGGGAGCAGGGCCACCGCCACCGCCAACGGCACGAGGACCGGCAGGCGCACTCCCCTCCGCAGGACGTCGATGAGGGCGATGAACGCAATGGGCATGAGAACGGCGGAGTAGTGCAGCTCCGTCCCCCAGTACGCCGGGTTCGGCGAGAAGAGGCGCCACGCCAGCGTCGGCAACAGAAGCAGGGCGAACGGGCTTCGGAGCGCCAGGCCCGCGGTGACCGCGAGAAGCGCGGCGAGGGTGAGGGTCTTCGCCGGCCAGCCGTCCAGCATCCCGTACGCCTGTTGCTGGGCCAGGTAGCCGTACCGGCCGTCAGGGGCGAGGGCGGGAATCACCACGAGAACGGTCAACGCCGTACCGACGATCGCCGTTCCGCCGAGCAGAAGGCCGGCCCGGCGATGGTGGCGAAGGATCAGGAGGGCGAAGAGGGCGGTCGTGGCTCCCAGGTCCTCCTTGACCAGGAGGAGGGCGGCTGCCCACCAGGCGGCGGGAACCCATCGCCCGTCGAGGTACGCGCGGCCGGCGAGTGCCAGGAGCGGCACGGCGAAGGCGACTTCATGGAAGTCGAACGCGACCAGCTGCTGGAGTCCCCAGGAGAATCCGTAGGCCAGACCCAGTGAGAAAGCGGCCCAGCGGTGTCGCAGATGCAGTTGTGCCGCACGAGTGATCACGTACGTGGAGCCCGCCATGAGTGCCGCTTGCGCGGCGAGCAGGGTCTCCACGTGTGGCGCCACCAGATAGAGGGGGGCGAGGAGGGCGAGGACGGGGTGGAAGTGGTCACCGAGGAGCGGATACGAGTCGCCCGTGAAGCCAGGGGGAGCGGTGGCCGTCCGGATCTCGGAGACCGGCCATCTCCCGTCCGCGTAGGAGCGCACCGCCTGGTCGAAGATTCCCAGGTCATAGCCGGTCGTGCCGAACCGGCCGTGCTCACGGAGGGCATAGGCCGCGTAGGCGAGGAACACCACCACGGCCAGGGCAGCCGGCAGCGACCGCCGCCCCGCGGAGTGCCGCCGCTGAACCCTGAGGGGTTCGCGCGGCGGACTGGGCAGGACACGTGCGGTGGTCGACAGCATGGGCCAGATGGTGCGGGGCGTCCGCTGAGGATGAGCTGAAGAAGGCTGAGGATTTCCTCAGCTCGGGTTCCGCTGCGCGCGACATACTGGGGCCGTGCGAGTGCTGGTGATCGAGGACGAAGAGCGGCTGGCCGCCTCTCTGCAGCGCGGCCTGTCGGCGGTCGGTTACGCCGTGGACGTGGCCCACGACGGCGTCACGGGACTGCACATGGCACGGGAATTCCCGTACAGCGCGGTACTGCTGGACATCATGCTTCCCGGACTCAACGGCTACCAGGTGTGTTCACGGCTCCGCGCCGAGAAGAACGACGTGCCCGTGCTCATGCTGACGGCGAAGTCGGGCGAGTACGACGAGGCCGAGGGACTGGATACGGGCGCCGACGACTATCTGGCAAAACCCTTCTCGTACGTGGTTCTTGAGGCGCGGCTTCGCGCTCTGCTCCGCCGCGGCGGTTCACGGACCCCGACAATTCTCGAATCAGGCGATCTCTGGCTGGATCCCGCCCGTCGAGCGTGCGGCCGAAAACAGACGCCGATCTCCTTGACCCCGAAGGAATTCGGCGTGTTGGAGAGCCTGCTGCGGCACAGCGGAGAAGTGGTGACCAAGCACGATCTGCTGGAAGAGGTATGGTCCGCGGATTTCATGGGCGACCCGAACATCGTGCAGGTCTACATCAGCGCGGTCCGGCGGAAGATCGATGTGCCCTTCGGAACCGAATCCATCGAAACAGTCCGAGGAGGGGGCTATCGCATCCGTGATTCGAGCAGCGGCTGACGTCGGCGTACGGCCACCGCGCCCCGCCTGGGTCACGGCCCTCGCGTCGGCTCTCGGGGTCGTTCTGGCAGTCGCGTGGCTCCAGTACGCCGACCACCTCGCCGGACCGCTCGCTCCCGCGGGGCCCGAGCGTTTCGCCACCGATCGCATCGGACCGCAGATCGAGCTCCTGAGCCGGCCGGGCCTCTTCCTCGGTACGGCCTGCGTGGCACTGGCGTGCTGGTTCTCCGCCAAGGGCCACAGCACAGCGGTACGCGTCCGCACGTCGGCCGCCGCCGCCGGCTCGGCGTCCGTGCTCTACTTCACACAAGTGCGGTGGGTCGAGCACTACAACTCCGTCCTCCCCTTCGACACGGCGGACGCCACCCTCTCGTGGGGACTCCTCTTCGTCGCACCGACGACCGGGCTTCTCGCCGGCATGGCCGCGTGGACCGCCCTGGGCAACGGCGCGCCGCGCATCCCGTTCCGAAGCCGTCTTGTCCTCACAGCCGCGGTGACCAGCGCGGCGCTGCTGCTCCTCGCCGTCTATCTGCTGCGTCAGGTGCAGTACCAGTGGGGCAACATCGACACCGTCTACTGGGTCGCGCTGACCACCGGCGCCCCGGCCGTCGGCATGCTCACCGGCCTTCTCACCCATGTCACCGCCGGCCGCTCTCTCCGGCCCGTCGAGGCGATCCGTCGGCAGCTGGCCCACATCACCAGCCACTCCCTGGACCAGCGCGTCCCCGTCCCGGAGACGGACGACGCCATCGCCCGGCTGGCGCGCACGACGAACGACACCCTCGACCGGCTGGAGCAAGCCTCCACCCGGCAACAGCAGTTCGTCGCGGACGCCGCCCATGAGCTCCGCAGTCCTCTGGCGGCCGTGCGTGCGCAACTCGAGTCGGCGCTACGGCACCCGGAAGGCATCGACTGGCCGTCCGTCGTGCGTGAGTCGGTGGCGGACGTCGTTCGCCTGCAGGCCCTGGCCGACGACCTCCTTCTGCTCGCGCAGATGGACGGCTCTCCGCGTGCCGCCCCGGCAGCCGAGGAAGTCGACCTCTCCCCCCTCGCGGAAGATCTGGTCCGGGAACACCAACATCTGCCCACCGCACGAGGGCTGACGCTGACGTGCGAGGTTCCGTCCCGCGCGATCGTCCGCGGGAACGCGATACAACTGGAGCGACTGCTGCGCAACCTGCTCGGCAACGCCTGCCGGCACGCTCGCCACCGCGTCACCGTCCGCGCATCGGTCGAGGCGGGGACGATCGTCGCCGAGGTCACCGACGACGGCCCCGGCATTCCGCCCGCCGACAGGGAGAAGGTGTTCGAGCGCTTCACCAGGCTCGACGAGGCACGGGCGCGCTCCGACGGCGGTGCCGGCCTGGGTCTGCCCATCGCCCGGGAGATCGCCGCTCGGCACGGAGGAACACTCGTGGCCGCGGACAGCGCCCAGGGGGCTCGGCTCGTGGTCCGCATCCCCCTGCGCAGCGGGTCGGAGGCTCCGGCCCGCAGCGCATGAGGCCGCCGGCCCGGGAATCCTCATCACGGGCAGACGAAGGTCCGGCCGCCCGGCGGCTTGATCTAGAGCGCACTCCAGCATCTAGCGTCGCGCTGTCGAACGATCGAGCGGTCGGGCAGGGGAGAACATGAGCGTTTGGTTTGTCACCGGGGCGGCGCGGGGGCTCGGGGCCGCCATCACCCGGGAGGCGTTGGGGCGAGGGCATCGCGTGGTCGCGACGGCCAGGGACGTGGCGGCGGTGCTGCGGGCGTATCCGGAGCAGCCGGCGGGGCTGTTGGCGGTGCGGGCGGACGTGACCGAGGCCGGGGAGTTGGCCAAGGCGGTGGAGGCCGGGGTCGCGGAGTTCGGCCGGATCGACGTGGTGGTCTGCAATGCCGGGTACGGGCTCGTGGGCGCCGTCGAGGAGACGTCCGACGAGGCCGCGCGGGAGCTGTTCGACGTCAATGTGTTCGGGGTGCTGAACACCCTGCGGGCGACGCTGCCGACGTTGCGGGCGCAGCGGTCCGGGCATGTGCTGAACATCGGATCCGTGGGCGGCTTCGCCACCGCGCCCGCGGTCGGGCTCTACGGTGCGTCGAAGTTCGCCGTCGAGGGGATCTCCGAGGCACTGCACGGCGAGCTCGCCCCGCTGGGGGTCCGCGTCACGATCGTCGAGCCGGGTGGCTTCCGTACCGACTTCCTGAGCGGCTCCAGCATCCGGGTCGAGCCGGCCTCCATCGGCGACTACGCCGCCGGCGCCGGGCCGGTGCGCGAGGCGCTGGCGCAGGTCGACGGGCGCCAGCCGGGCGATCCGGTGAAGGCCGCCAGGGCGATCGTCGACGTCACCGAGGCCGCCGAGCCGCCGCTGCGGCTGCAGCTGGGCGGGGACGCCGTCGAGCGCGTCGAGGCGAAGCTGGAGCTGGTGCGGCGCGAACTCGACCAGTGGCGGCACGTCGCCCTGTCCACCGACCTCGCGTAGGACTCAGCGGCTCAGCGCAGTTCCTCCGGGCAGGCCGTGCCGCGCGGGAACAGCTTGTACGGGGCGCCGAGGCGGTACGTGCCCGGCTTCGGGGCCAGGAGCTCGGTCCATTCGTCGCCGTCCGCGTCCGGAGCCGACTTCAGCAGACAGCCCTCCTCGTTGGCGAAGACCCTGGGAGGCTCCTTGTCGGAGTCGGCGGCGGACTCGCGGGCCTTCTTCGATGCCTCCGTCTCCTGCGGGGGTTCGATCTTGGCTCCGTCGGCGTCGAGGAGCGCGAGCCACGGGGAGTAGGGGACGCGGATGCGGACACGGCCGGGGGCGTCGAGGTGGAGGACGACCTCGTTGGCCCCGGCGCGTTCGACGCGGGCGGGCGGGTCGGCGAGCGGCATCGGGTCGGTGACCTCGTAGAGCCGCCAGTTGTCGTCGGACCAGACCTGCCTGAGGTACGGCAGGCCGTCGTCGACCAGTTCGGCCTCGCGCTCGGCCCCCGAGTCCGGGGCGCCGGTCGGGAGGACGACGTAGTGGACGGCCCAGCGGTCGAGCCAGTCGTGGTAGTCGGCGGCGTTGAGGGTGTCGTCGTAGAAGAGCGGGTTGCGCTCTATGTCGGCCTGGCGGTTCCAGCCGCGGGCCAGGTTGATGTACGGGGCCAGGGCCGAGGACTCGCGGTGGCTGGAGGCCGGCACCACCTCGACGCGGGCCTGCTCGGCGCCGCGCACCTGGAGCTGGTTGATCAGCGGCGCGACCTCGCGCGCCCAGGAGGCGTCCGGGGCGGTGCGGATCACGTCGTCGACGCCCTTGAAGCCGATCCACACGTTGAGGCCGACGAAGGCCAGCACGATCGCGTACCAGCGGCGCGAGCGCGGCCGCGCGTACGGCAGGGCGGCGAGCAGCACCACGCCCGCGAAGAGCATCGAGAGCCGGGAGACGTTCGAGCCGATCTGCGAGTCGACCAGCCAGGTCAGCAGCGTGCCGGCCGCGTACACGGCCGCCGCCGTCCGCACCGTGCGCCACTCCCGGGGAACGAGGACGAGCACCAGGACGCCGAAGAGGAACGGCAGGCTCATCGACATCAACGACATCGGCTGCGTGCCCGAGAACGGGAACAGCCACGCCGAGAGCGCCACGACCGCGACCGGGGCGAGCCCGAGGGCGTACGCGCCCGGGCGCCGTTTGTTGAGGAAGAGCGCCGCCGCGACCACGCCCAGGAACAGCCCCGCCACCGGGCTGCACGCCGTCGCGATCCCGGCGAGCGGCGCGGCGACCGCCGCCTTCGCCCAGCGCCGGTGGCGCCAGCGGTGCGGCCAGCAGAACACCGCCGCGACCGCCCCCAGGGCGAACATCATGCCGAGCCCGAAGGTGACCCGCCCCGACAGCGCGTTGCACAGGAACGCGAAGACCCCGGCGAGCGCGCACGCGAGCGGATTGCGCACCGCCCGCACCCGCACCAGGATCAGCGCGGTCAGGCCCGCCGACAGCGTCCCGGCGATCATCATCGTCGAACGCACGCCGAGCAGGGACATGACGTACGGGGACACCACGCTGTACGAGACCGGGTGCATCCCGCCGTACCAGGCGAGGTTGTACGCCGAGTCCGGGTGCCGCCCGACGAACTCCGCCCACGCGTCCTGCGCCGCCAGGTCCCCGCCGCTGTTGGCGAAGAAGAAGAACCAGAGGAGGTGCGTGACCGCGGCCACGGCCGTCGCGACCAGAACCGTGAAGCGGCGCTTGTCCCGCCAGGACGGGGATACGACGTCCAACGGCGCGGGCGGCCGCGGGGACGGCAGGTCTATTCGCGATGGTGAAGCAGAGTCCATGGGTCCGGCCTCGGTGGCGCGTGTCGGCTCGACGGTGGTCAAACTGCGGCCCTCTCCCCTGTCCCCTGCCTCTGCTGCCTTTCTCTCGTCCCCACCGAACGCTAACAGGCAGGCGCCCGGGTGGCTCCCGGGCGCCTGTCGCGTCGGTCCAGTCGGGTCATGCCTGGCCAGGTGGGACCGGCCGGGGGTCGGCCCGGCCGGGGGCATCCCCGGCCGGATCGGCCGCGCGGCCGGGTCGGCCCGGCCGGGGTCGCCCCCGCCGGATCAGCCCAGTCGGGTCAGCTTCTTGTCGTAGCCCGGCTCCGCCAGGTCCTTCTCCAGAGCCACCGGCGCGCTGACCTTGCCGGCGCCCGTGCCGATCGACACCTCGCCGACCACGTCACCGGCCTTGCCCTTGTGCGGTACGACCTTGCCGCCGGCGCCCAGCGCCAGGGAGACCTTCAGGCCCGGCCAGCCGATCGCCTTGACGTCCTTGGTCGCCACGACCGGCGTACGGCCGCCGAGACCGTCGTCCACGTAGCCGACGACCTGCCCCTTCTTCACGACGGCGGCGGAGGTGACCACCTTCTGCGCCTTCTGGATGACCTTGAGGCTGTACGCGATCGCCAGGTCCAGCTTCTGGTAGAGCTGCGTCGCGTCCTTGGCGCCCATCGTCACGCCGACGATCCGGCGCTTCTCGCCGTCGACCACCGTGTACGCGGCCCACAGCAGGTTGCCACCGGCCGGCGTCGACGAACCCGTCTTGATGCCCGCCACACCCGGCTCGAGAAGGATCGTGTTGTTGTTCTCGATCCGGGTCGGGATGCCTTCGACCGTCACGTTCGGCATGTCCACGACCTCGCGGAACACGTCGAACTGCATGACCGCCTTCGCCAGCTTCAGCTGGTCGAGCGGGGTCGACATCGTGGTCGACTGCAGACCGGACGGGTCCGTGTACGTCGACCCCGTCATCCCCAGCTCCTTGGCGGCGGCGTTCATCTTCGCGACGAACGCCTCCTCCGAGCCGGCGTCCCAGCGGCCGAGCAGCCGGGCCACGTTGTTGCCCGAAGGGATCATGAGCAGCTCGAGGAGCTCCTTCTCCGAGTAGCGCTGGCCCTCCTTGATCGGGGCCGTCGACTCGTCCTTCGCCTTCGCCTGCTCGCCGGCGGTCTTGTCGACCTCGATCTGCGGACCCTCCTCGTTCCCCTTGATGGGGTGGTCGCGCAGGATCACGTACGCGGTCATCGTCTTCGCCATGGACGCGATCGGAGCCGGCTTCTGCGCCCCGTACGTACCGAGCGAACCGACGCCCTCGACCTCGGCCGCGCCCTGGCCCTCGGACGGCCACGGGATGTCCGGCTCGCCGCCCTCGAAGGTGAACTGAGGAGCGGCGGAGAGCACCAGCTTGGGGTCCGGGAGCGGGCGCACGATCTGTACGACCGCAAACACGACCAGGAGGAGCAGGACCAGCGGGGTCCAGATCTTCACCCGGCGCACCGTCGTGCGCAGCGTGGTCTCCGGCGGCGGCGGAGTGTTCGTCAGCTCGGCGAGGATCTCCAGCGGCGGACGCGGCGGCAGCGGCTGCTGCTTGGTCCGCTCCGGCTCGGTGAGCGACGGGGGTACGGCGGCGGGCGCGGCCTGCGCGAACTTCGGCGCCGCCGGCGGCTCGGCCTTGGCGGCGGCCGCGGGTGCGGCTGCAGGCGCGGACGCGGGCGTGGACGCGGGCTTCTGCTGCTCCTGGGTGATGTCGCCCTGGAGCGGGCGGAAGGTGGACCTCGGCGGCAGCTTGAGCGCGGTCGTCGGCTGGTCGACGACCGGCGGCTTGACCGCCTTGAAGACGGCGGTCGGCTGGTCGACGGGCTGGGGCTTCGGATCCGGCTTGGCCTCGGCCTTCGACTCGGGCTCGGGCTTCGACTCGGGCTCGGCCGCCGGCTCGGGCTTCGCCTTGTCCTCGGCTTCGCCCTCCGGCTCGGGCTTCGGCTCGGACTTCTCCTCCGCCTTCGGCTCGGCCTTCTCCTCCGCCTTCGGCTCGGGCTTCGGCTCGGGCTTCCCCTCCGCCTTCGGCTCGGCCTTCTCCTCGGGCTTCGGCTCCGGCTCGGATTCCGACTCCGGCTTCGGCTCGCTCACGGCGGACTTGCGCACGGCGAACCACGACTCGCTCGCGGCGGGCGCCTCCGCCTCCGGCTCGGACTTCGCCCGGACCTCGGCCTCGGCCTCGTCCTCGCCCTGCTCCACGGACTCCTCGGCCTCGGCCTCGGCCTCGGCCGCCGCCTTCGCCGACGCCTCCCCGGCCGGCTCCACGGGCCCCTCGGCCTCGTCCGCCGACTCCGCCGAACCCCCGGCCTCCGCCGGCTCCGCCGGCTCGTCCTCCGGGGCCGTGCGCGGAGCCAGTGCCTTGAAGACCGCCGTCGGCTGGTCTACCCGGCCGCGGTCGCGGTCCTGGACGACCGACAGCCGCGGGTCCCGGCCCTCACCCTGCTCCGCCTTGTCGGGGGACTCGCCCGCCACCGTGCCTCCTCCGTGCCTTCACATGACTTCAACGAACGAACAACCAACAGTGTCCTGTGCGAACCCCTCGGCTCCCGTGCTAGACGAGAACGACATACCTACTGGTTCCCGGGCGAAGCGCCCAGGCACTCTCGACAGATGAATGTGAGAGGGGTCACCCTGTCATTCATCCACGCGGGGAGGCATGGATGGGCAGGAGCCGCAGAACTATTCCGGAGGAGCTTCTGCTGCTCGCTCTGGACCCGGCCACGGGTACCACAGCGCAGCCGCAGTCGCTCGACCTCGGCCTGGCCGGAGCACAGCTAGTGGAGCTGGCTCTGGCAGGACGGATAGCCCCTGACGGGGATCGTATCGCCGTGGTGATGCCACGGCCGACCGGAGATCCGACTCTGGACTCCGCACTGGAACTGCTGCGCAGGCGCGGCAGTCCGGTACGGGCCGTCCACTGGATCGGCGGGCCCCGACTGGGGCTGCGCCAGACGTATCTCTCGCATCTGGAGCGATGCGGCATGGTCCATGCCGTGGAGAGCCAGATGTGCGGGGTGTTGCCGACGACTCGCTACCAGGCGACGGACACGGCCATCAGCCGGGAGATCAGGGCCCGGCTGGACAGTGCGATCCGCACCGGCGTACCGCCGGACCCGCGGACCGCGGCGCTCGCCGCGCTGGCCCACGCGGTCGGTCTCGGCAAGCACCTGTACCCCGGCAACGAAGGACGGTCGTCGCGGTCCCGGCTGCGCGACCTGATCCGGCACGACCCGATGGGCGGCCTCGTGGCCCACGCCGTCCTCGACGTTCAGAACGGCGCGGGCGCCCAGCCACGCCGTAGCGCGACCGGCAACGCCGGCAGCACGACGGCGGGCGGCGCGGTGCCGTCCCAGCCGCGCCGGGGAAGCATGGCGCGCGTCGCCATGTGACCACCCGATCCAGCGGATCCACCCGATCCAGCGGATCCACCGGGTCCAGCGGACCCTCCGCACCACACCGCATCGCATCGCACCGCATCGCAAGACCCGAACCACCCAGGCCCCCGGCCCCCGGCCCCGCCCCCACGCGGTCGCCCGGGCCCCGGGCCCCACTCACCACCGGTCCACCGCCGGTCCGTCACCGGGCCGCACCGGGAGCCGCATACGTGTGCGGGGCGGTCGTCCTCACGACCGCCCCGCCCGCGCATCTCTGGTGGTTTTCCAGCGCACACCGCACCTTTGGTGGCAGTCTGCCAAGCAGTAGATACTCACAGCTACGCAGCCGACAGCCGGAGGTGCAGTTTCCGTGGCGTCCAGTGTCAACCCCACCGTCAGGCGACGCCGATTGGGACAGGAGCTGCGCCGGCTCCGGGAGGCGAAGAACATGACGGCCGAGCAGGTCGCGGAGCGCCTGCTCGTCTCCCAGTCGAAGATCAGCCGCCTCGAGAACGGCCGGCGTTCGATCAGCCAGCGTGACGTCCGCGATCTGTGCGGGGTGTACGAGGTCGAGGACGAGCGGGTGGTCGACTCGCTCATGCAGATGGCCAAGGACTCGCGCCAGCAGGGCTGGTGGCACGCCTTCGGCGACATCCCGTACAGCGTCTACATCGGTCTGGAGACGGACGCGGAGAGCCTGCGGGTCTACGAACCGCAGATCATCCCGGGGCTGCTGCAGACCCACGCCTACGCGGAGGCGGTGATCGCGGGCGCGCTGCCGGAGTCGACGCAGGCCGACATCGAGAAGCGGGTCCAGGTCCGCACCCGCCGCCAGGAGCGGATCAGGGAGGACGGCGAGCGTCCGCTGCGGCTGTGGGCGGTCATCGACGAGGGCGCGCTGAGCCGCGTGGTGGGCGGCCGCCAGGTGATGGTGGAGCAGCTGGAGCACCTGGTCGAGCAGTCGCACCTGCCGCACGTGACCGTGCAGGTGCTGCCGTTCCACATGGGCGCGCACCCGGGCATCAGCGGGCATTACGCGATTCTGGAATTCCCGGACACCTCGGACTCCAGCGTGGTCTACATCGAGGGCGTGACGAGCGACCTCTATCTGGAGAAGGCGCAGGACGTCGCCAAGTACAGCGTGATGTACGAGCACTTGCGGGCACAGGCGCTGAATGCGGACGACACGCGGGCGTACATCATGAAAATGGCGAAGCGGTACGCCGACGCCGGAACCGACCTCGACGGAGAATCGGACGAATGAGGGGCGAATGAGGAACTCCGCGGGCGTCCCGGCCTGAATCCCGTCATTCGGCGGCCATTCGACCGGGGCGCGGGGGGAAGAGGCCGGTACGGTACACCCCCGACTCACCGCGGCGGAAGCGCACTTGGAATATGCCATCCGGTCGAGTGAACGCCGGTCCCGCAGGACGGGGCGGGGCGAGTAGCGTCGATCACGCCAGCCAAGAACGTTGGCGGGAACCCGACGCACGTCTCGCAGAACCGGAGTTGAGAAGAATGGCCATTATCCAGGGCGCGACCGACAGCTGGACGAAGTCCTCGTATTCCGGCGGAAACGGCGCCTGTGTCGAGGTCAAGTCCCCCGTCGTGAACGCGATCGACGTGCGCGACTCGAAGGCACCGGAGGGCCCTTCCCTTTCTTTCGGACCGTCCTCGTGGAACGCGTTCGTGGGCGAGGTGAGCGCCGGGGCCGTGTGAGCCCGAGCGCCCTTCGTACCGCGTCAGCGCGGTCAGCGTCGCGATCCACGCGATCAGCGCATTACGGAATGAGCCCTCTCGACCGGTCCGCCGTCCTGGCCGAGGGGGCTCGGCGTTTTTCCGCTTCCGCCGACAGGCGTCACCTGAGCTCGTCCACGTACCGGTCCGTCCCCGGCACCGTCGGGACGAACGGCGCCACCAGCTCCACCCGGCCGCCCCACTCCGCGGAGGCGAGGTCGGCGAAACGGTCCTCCCAGCAGGTGCGCGGGTCGGCCTCCAGGAACCACAGCAGGGTCAGCCGGGTGTCGACGCCCTCCACCTGCTTCACGTACGTCATCCGGTCGCCGGGCAGCGGCGTGGGCCGGAAGACCGTGACCATCGCGGCCGGCGAGCCGGCGAGGCGCCGCGGCAGTTCGCGCGAGCACAGCCGCTCGACCAGTTCGGCCCGCTGCCCGGGCCCTTCCGTGTCGATGACCTGGAGGATGAGGCCGCCGTACGGATGGTCGAGGGCGTGGAAGTCGCGCGGCCCGGCGGCCCCGTCCCGGTAGACGGTCACCTCGTGGTCCTGGAACGAGGTGAAGACGTGGGTGCGGTCGTGGTAGACCCGGGCGTCGCGGTTGAGGCGCTTGTTGATGGCGACGGTCCACTTCATGTGCTCGTCGTAGCGGCCGTCGGTGATCCAGTACGTGGAGAGGTAGCAGCCGGCGGTGACCGGCTGGGCGACCGCGGACTTCTCCGGGCCGCGCAGGAGCTGGAGCTCGCGCGTCGCGACCCAGCGGCGGCCCGCGTACATCCAGGGCATGGCCATGGCGCCCGCGTAGTAGTGGTCGTCCTCGTACCAGCGGTTGTAGGCGTACTCGTGGCCCGGGTGCGGTTCCACCATGGTGATGAGGGCGTGGCCGGGGTGCACGCCGTACGGCCCGACCGCGGCCAGCTCCCCGTACGTCTCGCTCGTCCTCGGTTCGCTCATCCTCGTTCCCCTTCCCTTGTGGGCGACTCGGACCTACTCTGACGGACCGTCAGATGCTTGGCCAGGGTCGAGGAGGGCGTCGATGCTGCTTCAGGGAAAGACGGTCGTCGTGTCGGGCGTCGGCGCCGGGCTCGGGCACCGGATCGCCGAAACGGTGGTACGGGACGGGGGCCGGGCGGTCCTCGGGGCGCGCACCGAGGCCAACCTGGCCAAGTCGGCCGCCGAGATCGACCCGGACGGGACCAGGACCGCGTACCGCGCCACCGACATCACCGACGAGGCCCAGTGCGAGGCGCTGGCCGCGCTCGCGGTGGAGCGTTTCGGCGGGATCGACGCGGTGGTCCACGTGGCCGCCTGGGACTCGTACTTCGGCGGCCTGGAGGACGCCGACTTCGCCACCTGGCAGGGCGTGCTCGACGTCAATCTGCTCGGCACCCTGCGGATGACCCGGGCCTGCCTGCCCGCCCTCAAGGAGCGGGGAGGCTCGGTCGTCCTGATCGGCACGCAGTCGGCGGTGGCCGCGCCCTCGCAGGTGCGGCAGGCGGCGTACGCGGCGTCCAAGGGCGCGCTGACCTCGGCCATGTACTCACTGGCGCGCGAGCTCGGCCCGTACCGGATCCGGGTCAACACCGTGCTGCCGGGCTGGATGTGGGGGCCGCCGGTGCAGGCGTACGTCCAGTTCACCGCGCACACCGAGCAGGTCCCGGAGGCGGAGGTGCTCGCCCGGCTCACCGAGCGGATGGCACTGCCGGAACTGGCGACGGACGGCGACGTCGCGGCGGCGGCCGCCTTCCTGGCCTCGGACCGGGCGCGGGCGATCACCGGCCAGTCGCTGCTGGTCAACGCCGGCGAGCTGATGAGGTGACGGGGCGGGGGCGCCCGGGGCCGGACCGGCCCTAACCCCTCGGGTACCGGGCCAGCCAGCCCGAGGCCGAGGCCGGGACCGACGGGCCGTGCAGTGCCGGGCCCTGTGTCATCTCCATCGCGAAGTCGTCGGCGAGCGCGAGGATTGTGGGCCGGCCCTCCAGTTCGACCAGCCAGGCGGGCGGCAGGGCCGTCTCGCCGTGCAGGGCGCCGAGGAGGGCGCCCGTGAGGGTGCCGGTGGCCGGCGAGGGGCCGTCGTGGTTGACCGCGAGGCGGAGGCCGTGGCGGATGTCCTCGGCGACGAGGGCGCAGTAGACGGCCGCGGCGAGCTGGGCCTCGGCGCGGTCCTCGCCGGCTCCGAGGGCCGTGACCCGCTCCGCGTCCGGCACGCCCTCCCGTACGGCGGCGAGGGCGGCCTCCAGGGCCTCGGTGACCGGCTCGTGGCCGGGGCGCGGCGCGAGCTGCGCCTGTGCCGTGCGGACGGCGCCGTCGACGCTGTCGCCGCGGGCCAGGCCGTGCACGACGACGGCGAGGGCGCCGGCCGAGAGGTACGCGGCGGGGGCACCGTGCGTCTGGGCGGCGCACTCGACCGCGAGCTGGCAGACCAGCTGCGGCTCCCAGCCGACGAGCAGGCCGAAGGGCGCCGAGCGGACCAGGGCGCCGGAGTCGGCGGCCTCCGGGTTCTTGGGCCGGTCGAGCGTGCCGAGGACGTCGTCGCCGAGGCCGGTGAGGCAGGCCCGGGCGGGGTCGCGGCGGGCGTACAGCCACTCCTCGCGGGCGAGCCAGCCCAGGTCCGGGCGCCGCTCGTCGGGTCCCCAGTCACGCTGGGTGGCGGCCCAGCGCAGATGGGCGCGGTGGACGTCGGTGGGCGGGTGCCAGGCGCCGGTGTCGCGGCGGACCTGGGCGCGGATCAGGCCGTCGACGGTGAACAGGGACATCTGGGTGGCGGCCGTGACGGCGCCCCGGCGGCCGCGCGCCGGGTCGAGGACGAGGTCGGTCAGGCCTTCGGGGCCGTGCGTCCCGCGCAGCGCGGCGAGGGTGCGCCCGGCCGCGCCGGCGCCGAGCGCGTCGCCGACGGCGCCGCCCAGGAGGCAGCCGCGGACCCGGGCACGGAAGTCCTGCTGTTCGGTGCGGCCCCACACGGCGGCGGCTGTGGTGGTCACGACGCGCCCTTTCCGTATACCGGTCACTGGTCCGTTCACTGGTCCGTCCAGCACTGTAATGGACCGGATGCGCTCGTTAAGGGGCCGGAACGTTATGTGTTCCGGCGCCCTTCAGGCCGTATTTGACCGTAGTTTTCCCTCACTCCTGGGGCAGGAGCGGCAGCAGCTCCGGAAGGTGCCCGTCCGACGCGCGGGCCGCGCGCTGCCGCTCCTCCGGGACCTCCCCGTACAGCGTCGTGCGCGGCCGGGACGGGCGGCCGGCGGCCTCGGCGATCGCCTCCAGGTCGCGGATCGAGCGGTACGAGCCGTAACTCGACCCGGCCATACGGGAGATGGTCTCCTCCATCAGCGTGCCGCCGAGGTCGTTGGCGCCCGAGCGCAGCATCGCGGCGGCGCCCTCCGTGCCCAGCTTCACCCAACTGGTCTGGATGTTGGGGATGTACGGGTGGAGGAGCAGCCGCGCCATCGCCGTGACGGCCCGGTTGTCGCGGACGGTCGGGCCGGGGCGCGCGATGCCCGCGAGGTAGACGGGCGCGTTGGTGTGGATGAACGGGAGCGTCACGAACTCCGTGAAGCCCCCGGTCTGCTGCTGGATGCGGGCCAGGGTGCGGAAGTGGCCGAGCCAGTGGCGGGGCTGGTCCACGTGCCCGTACATCATCGTCGACGAGGAGCGGATGGCCAGCTCGTGGGCGGTCGTGACGACCTCGATCCAGGTGGCCGTGGGCAGCTTGCCCTTGGTGAGCACCCAGCGGACCTCGTCGTCGAGGATCTCCGCGGCCGTGCCCGGGATCGAGTCGAGCCCGGCCTCCTTGGCGGCGGTCAGCCACTCGCGGATCGAGAGCCCGGTGCGGGAGGCGCCGTTGACGACCTCCATCGGCGAGAAGGCGTGCACGTGCATGCCGGGGACGCGCTGCTTCACCGCGCGCGCGATGTCGAAGTACGCGGTGCCGGGCAGGTCCGGGTGGATGCCGCCCTGCATGCAGACCTCGACCGCGCCGACGTCCCACGCCTGCGCGGCCCGGTCGGCGACCTGGTCGAGGGAGAGGGTGTAGGCGTCGGCGTCGGTGCGGCGCTGGGCGAAGGCGCAGAAGCGGCAGCCGGTGTAGCAGACGTTGGTGAAGTTGATGTTGCGGGTGACGATGTACGTGACGTCGTCGCCGACCGTCGCGCGCCGGACGTCGTCCGCGATGCCGCACAGGGCGTCGAGGGCGGGGCCGTCGGCGTGGAGGAGGGCGAGGGCCTGCGGGTCGGTGAGCCGGGCCGGGTCGTCGGCGGCGACGGCGAGGGCCTCCCGCACGTCGGCGTCGACGCGCTCGGGCGCCCGCTGGTCCGGCACCATGCCGGGCGCGGCGGCCTCGCGCAGCGCCTCCCAGTCCCCGTACACCTCGTCGAAGTCCTCGCGGCGGTCGCCGGTGCGGCCCTCGGTGTCGATGGTGCGGTGCAGATCGGTCCGGCCGGCCGAGGTGAACGCCTCGTCGGGCTCCTGCCAGGGCAGGCCGCGGACGGGCGCGTCGGGCCGGGCGAGACCGGTCTCGGGATCCGCGAGCGCCCGCACGTGGGGCACGATCCGCGGGTCCAGCCAGGGCTCGCCGCGCCGCACGAACTCCGGGTAGACGCAGAGCCGTTCGCGCAGCTCGAAGCCGGCGGCGCGGGAGCGTTCCGCCAGCTCGTCGATCTGCGGCCAGGGGCGCTCGGGGTTGACGTGGTCGATGGTGAGCGGCGACACCCCGCCCCAGTCGTCGATGCCGGCCGCGATCAGGCGCTCGTACTCGGCGTCGACCAGGTTCGGCGGGGCCTGCAGGCAGGCGCTCGGGCCCATGATGAGCCGGGCGACGGCGACGGTGGCGACGAGGTCGTCGAGCTCGGCGTCCGGCATGCCGCGCATGGCCGTGTCCGGCTTGGCGCGGAAGTTCTGGATGATCAGTTCCTGGATGCCGTGGTAGGCCCGGCCGATCCGGCGCAGCGCGAACAGCGAGTCGGCGCGCTCCTCGTACGTCTCCCCGATGCCGAGCAGCAGCCCGCTGGTGAAGGGGACGGAGGACCGGCCCGCGTCCTCCAGGACGCGCAGGCGCACGGCGGGCTCCTTGTCCGGCGAGCCGTGGTGCGGGCCGCCCGGCTCGGACCACAGGCGCTCCGCCGTCGTCTCCAGCATCATCCCCATCGACGGGGCGACGGGCTTGAGCCGCTGGAAGTCCGTCCACGACAGCACCCCCGGGTTGAGGTGCGGCAGCAGCCCGGTCTCCTCCAGGATCCGGATCGCCATGGCCCGTACGTACGCGACGGTGTCGTCGTACCCGTGCGCGTCGAGCCACTCCCGCGCCTCGGGCCAGCGGTCCTCGGGCTTGTCGCCGAGGGTGACGAGGGCTTCCTTGCAGCCGAGTTCGGCGCCCCGCCGCGCGATGTCGAGCACCTCGTCCGGGCTCATGAACATGTCGTGCCCGGCCCGCCGCAGCTTGCCGGGCACGGTCGCGAACGTGCAGTAGTGGCACTTGTCCCGGCACAGCCGCGTGAGCGGTATGAACACGCTCTTCGAGTACGTGATGACCCCCGGCCGCCCGGCCTGCGCGAGCCCCGCATCCCGCACCCGCCCGGCCACCCCGACCAACTGCTCCAGATCCGCCCCCCGCGCCTGCAACAGCACGGCGGCCTCACCCGCGTCGAGCGCCACCCCGTCCCGGGCCCGCTTGAGGGCCCGGCGCATGGCGTTCTCGGTCGGGGCGGAGTTGCGTGGTGCCTGGTGATCCGTCATGGACCGAGCATACGAGCGGGTCGGTGCAGGTCACAGGTATCGGACGAAGTCGTCGAGAACCGCGAGCACCTCCCGCTCGTCGCCCGGCGGCAGCTGGAGCACGACCTCCTCACAGCCCAGCTCCTCGTAGTGCGCGAGCTTGCCGGGGCTGGGGAGGACCGCGTACGGCACGATCTGGAGGGCCTTCGGGTCGCGGCCGGCCTCCTCCCAGGCCGCGCGGAGCACGGGGAGCGTCTCCGTCAGGCCGCGGCCGCCGACCGGCATCCAGCCGTCCGTGCGCGCGGCGATCTCGGCGAAGAGCCTCGGGCCGGCGGCGCCGCCGAGGAGGGTGCGCGGGGCGCCGCCCGCGGGCTTGGGCCAGGCTTCGGAGGGGCTGAGGGAGGGGCCGAAGGAGGAGGCGTGGGAGGTGGGTTCGGGGGCCCACAGGGCGCGCATCAGGTCCAGCCGGTCGGAGGTGAGGGCGCGGCGGGTGGACCAGGTGACGCCGTGGTCGGCGGCCTCCTCGCGGTTCCAGCCGTAGCCGACGCCGAGGGTGAAGCGGCCGCCGGAGAGGTGGTCGATGGTCGCGATCCGCTTGGCGAGGGCGATCGGGTCGTGCTGGGCGACCAGCGTGACGCCGGTCCCGAGGCCGAGGCGTTCGGTCACGGCGGCGGCCTGGCCGAGCGCCACGAAGGGGTCGAGCGTGCGCGTGTACTCCCGCGGGAGCGTGACGCCCGCCGGGTGGGCGGTGTCGCGGGAGACGGGGATGTGGGTGTGCTCGGGGAGGTAGAGCCCGGCGAAGCCGCGCTGTTCGAGCTCGCGGGCGAGGCGGACGGGCGTGATGGTCTCGTCGGTCAGGAAGATCGTGGTCGAGATCCGCATGGGGGCACGGTAGGGGGTGGGACGCGCATTTCCGAGGGGTGCGAGGTGGTTTTGCGAGGGGTACGAGGCGGATTTCCGAGGCGTGCGGAGCGGATTCGCGCGGCGCACCGCAGGACTTCCGGCTCGCGGTCCGCGGAATCGCGCGGCGCACCGCACGGCGTTCGGCGCCCGGTCCACGGTCGCGCGGCGCACCGCAGGGCATTCGGCGCCCGGTCCGCGGATTCGCCGCAGCCTGGAGCGGGCGGCCGACGGGCCGGAGGGCGGCCGTTGGCGCGGGCGCAGGGCGTTCGGGGCGCGGCCCGCGAGGCGTACGGAGCGGATTCTTGCGGCGCGGGCGCGGGCGCAGGGCGTTCGGCGCGCGGTCCGCCCGGGGCGCCGGGGGCGTGGCGTCCGTCGTTGTTCTCCCGCGCGGGGTTCCGCCGTTCACGCGGCGCCCGGACAGTCGTCCGCATGACCACGACCTCTCGCCGCGCCGTCCTCGTGACCGGCGCCGCCACCGCGCTTACCTTAGGCAGCGTGAGCTTCGCGCACGCCGCCGGGAACGGTGACGACCTCGTCCGCACCGTCACCGGCACGCTGCCGCCCGGCGCCCCCGACTTCGTCCACCTCCCCGTCGACCTCCCGCCCGGCGTCCGCGAGCTGCACGTCGGCTACGCCTACGACCGGCCCGCCGTCCCCGCCGGCACCCAGGGCAACGCCCTCGACATCGGCCTTTTCGACCAGCGCGGCACCGCCCTCGGCGGCCGCGGCTTCCGGGGCTGGTCGGGCGGCGCCCGCAAGGAGTTCTTCGTCCGCGCCGACGACGCCACGCCCGGCTACGTCGCCGGGCCGCTGCACGCCGGCACCTGGTACGTGGCCCTCGCCCCGTACACCGTCGCCCCGCAGGGGCTGACCTACACCGTGACCGTCACCCTGCGGTTCGGGCCCTCCGCGCCCACTCCCCGCCCCACCTACCCGCCCGAGCGGGCCCGCGGCCGCGGCCGCGACTGGTATCGCGGCGACTGCCACCTGCACACCGTGCACTCCGACGGCCGCCGCACCCCCGCCGAGGTCGCCGCCCTCGCCCGCGCCGCCGGGCTCGACTTCATCGCCGGCACCGAGCACAACACCCACGCCGGGCACGGCGCCTGGGCCGACAGCGCGGGCGACGACCTGCTGATCCTGCTCGGCGAGGAGGTCACCACCCGCACCGGCCACGTCCTCGCCCTCGGCACCGACCCCGGCACCTTCGTCGACTGGCGCTACCGGGCCCGCGACAACCGCTTCGGCCGCTTCGCCCGCGAGATCCGCCGCACCGGCGGCCTCGTCGTGCCCGCGCACCCGCACGCCACCTGCATCGGCTGCGCCTGGCAGTACGGCTTCGGCGACGCGGACGCGGTCGAGGTGTGGAACGGCCCGTACACGCCCGACGACGAGGTCTCGCTCGCGGGCTGGGACGGGGCGCTCGCGGCGGGCCGCTGGACGCCCGCCATGGGCAACAGCGACGCGCACCGCGACCCCGACCTGGTCGGCACCCCGCAGACCGTCGTCCTGGCGGAGGAGCTGAGCCGCGAGGCGATCCTCGACGGGCTGCGCTCCGGTCGCTCGTACGTCGCCGAATCCGCCGCCGTCTCCCTGGACTTCACCCTCACCGACGGCCGCGGGCGCTCCGCGGGGCTCGGCGAGCGCCTGACCGTCCCGGCCGACGCGCCCGTGACCGCCCGGCTGCGCGTCACGGGCGCGCCGCAGGACGGCACGGTCCGCTTCGTCACCGACCAGGGCGTGCTGTTCACGACGCCGGCGCGGGGCGGCGGCGCGGAGTGGACGACGACCGCCGCCAACGCCGCCTACGTGCGCGCCGAGGTCCGCCACCCGGTCACCGCGCCGCC
Organism: Streptomyces sp. NPDC003943; assembly: GCF_053605265.1. NCBI lineage: Bacteria > Bacillati > Actinomycetota > Actinomycetes > Kitasatosporales > Streptomycetaceae > Streptomyces > Streptomyces sp. NPDC003943. The sequence goes on from NZ_JBSGIW010000020.1 coordinate 61,619, forward strand.
GCTCCCGGGCGCCCTGGCCGCCTTCACCAACCCGGTCTTCCTCGACGCCGGCTAACCCACGGCCCGCTGCCGCGCCGCCAGTTCGCCGTAACCGCCCCGCTCCCACACCCGCTCGCGGAACCGCTGGAGGGAGAGCGGGACGGTGTCCTCGCCGGGCACGTCGACGAGATGGACGGTGCCGCAGCGGTGGCAGTACCAGCCGTGCGCCCACAGCTCCTCCGCCTGCTGCCGCCCGCCGGTCCGCCGCGCGAACTCGCCCCGGCGCCGGACCAGGACGACGGTCGCGAGGACGGCGATGCCCAGCGCGAGGGCCGAGACCCAGCCGAGGAAGCCGAGGTCGGGGCCCAGGGTGTCGGGCGTCCCGAAGTACGCCCCGTCGGGCACCTCCTCGAAGGCCCGCCCGACGAAGACCCAGCCCAGGAAGGTGCCGACCGCCACGAACCCCGCGAGGGCGGCGACGCCGGCCAGGCCCTGGGCGGGCTCCTTGGGTACCGGCGCCAGCGCCTCGGCCAGCGCGGTCGTCACCTGCCGCGTCACCGTCCGCACCTGGCCGTCGCCGTTCCGCTCCCGGCTCGTGACGGAGTCCCGCCCGGCCAGGTACGCGGCGGGCACCGCCTGCACCAGGTCGTCCCGCCCGCAGCCCGGGCAGGCGCGGCCGCTGTTCGTATTCATGTTTCCCCCGTTGATCGGCTTCCGTACGGTAGCCCGCATGCTGACGCGCCTGGAGTCCTATTACGACTCCGTACCCCGATCCGCCGCCCGCGCCGAGGATTTCGGGCCGCTCACCCTCTTCGTACGGGAGGGAGCGGGCTGGCCGTACTACGCGCGGCCCGCGCTCGGCCACCCCGGCGAGGTGCCGGTGGGGGCGGTGGAGAAGGTACGGGCCCGGCAGCGGGAGCTCGGGGTGCCCGAGGCGTTCGAGTGGGTCGCGGAGACGACGCCGGGGCTGCGGGCGGCGGTCGAGGCGAGCGGGCTCGTGGTGCACGAGCACCCGCTGATGGTCCTGACGGAGACGGCGGAGGAACTGCCCGCGCCTCCTGAGTGCGTCACGGTACGGATGGTGGGCCCAGCCGACCCCGCCCTGGAGTCCGCCGTCGCCGCCCCTTACGCCGCCTTCGGCGCCACCCCGACACCCGGCGCGGCCGCCCAGGTGGCGGCCCGCCTCGACGCGGGCCTCACCCGCCTCGCCGCCGCCCTCGACCCCTCCGGCACCGCCCTCGCGGCCGGCCAGCACCAGCCCGTCGGTGCCGTCACCGAGGTCGTCGGCGTCGGGACCCGTCCCGGGTACCGCCGCCGCGGCCTCGGCCTCGCCGTCACCGCCGCCCTCGTCGCGGACGCCCGCGCGGCAGGCGCGGAAACGGTCTTCCTGTCCGCCACGGACGAGACGGTGGCCCGCCTCTACGCCCGCCTGGGCTTCCGCACGATCGGCACGGCGCTGATCGCGGAGCCGGCGGAGGAGGCCGGATAGCCCCCCTGGCCGGTGGCCGCCGGGGCGCCCGCCACGACCGGCTCCCGCACCATCAGCACGCCGATCGGGTCCTCCGCCTCGACCCTGAAGCCCTCCCGCTCGTAGAGGCGCCGGGCCGCGCTGCCCTGGACCACCGTCAGCCGGACCGGGACCGACTCCGCGTCGGCCTCGGCGAGGAGCGTGCGCAGCACGGCCGTGCCGAGGCCGCGGCCCTGTGCCTCGGGGGCCAGGTAGAAGTGCTCCAGGTAGCGGCCGGGGCCGTGCGGGTAGGGGCCGAAGGCGACGCAGCCGGCGAAGGCGCCGGCCAGTTCGATCACCGAGGTGTGCGCGGGGCGGAAGCCGTCCCGCAGCCGCTGCCGGACGCGGTGGGCGTCGTACCGGCCGAGCCGTGTCAGGTCGTCCCGCATGACGACCGCCTTCAGTTCGGCGACGGGCTCCACGTCCTCGTCCCGGGCAGGACGGAACGACCACCCCTCCAGTGCATTCATATTCCGAGAATCGCATATAAATGCACTGGAGGGGAAGGGGCGGCGTAACCACGTCCCACCCTCCGGCGTTCTCGCGACATGAAGAAGATCCTCACCGCCGCCGCCCTGACCGGCCTCGCCCTCTCCGGCGGGCTCGCCGCCGCCGGCACCGCCGCCGCCGACTCCGCCGGTGCCAACCTGCCCTCCGTCGTCCCGCTGAGCGGCGTCCTCGCCCCCAAGCCGAAGCCGGCCGTCGCCGACCAGATGCCCGCCGCCAACAAGATGGTCGAGAACCTGCTCCCGGTCGGGCACCCGTAGAACGAAGCAGCGAGGTGGCGGGACCCCCCACGGGCCCGCCACCTCGCCGTTTCCGTCACCGGCGTCCGTCACCGGACGGCCGAGGAGTCCATCAGTCCTCGACGACCAGTGACGGGGTCTCCTTGGTGAGCACCTCGCCCCGGAAGAACGCGGGGCTCCGCCTCTGCATCACCAGCATGATCACCACGCCGAGCAGCAGCAGCCCGACGCCGATCACGAACACCGACCCGACGCCGAAAACCGCGGAGCCGGAGCCGTACGCCGGATCCCACATGTCGTACAGCGTCTTGCCGAAGACCGCCGCCAGCAGCACTCCGCCGAGCAGCGGGAACAGGCCCTTGAAGACCAGGTCGCGGACGGAGCGGGTCAGCTCGCGCCGGAAGTACCAGGCGCAGGCGAAGGCCGTCAGCGCGTAGTAGAAGCAGATCATCAGGCCGAGCGCGTAGATCGTGTCGACCAGGACGTGCTCGCTGGCCAGGGTCATCACCGTGTAGAAGACGCCGGTGGCGACGCCGGCCACGACCGTGGCCCTGCCAGGGGTCTTGAAGCGCGGGTGGACCCTGGCGTACGACGCCGGCAGCGCCTCGTACGTGGACATGGCCAGGACCGTGCGGGCCACCGGGATGAAGGTGGTCTGGAGGCTGGCGGCGGCCGAGGCGAGGACCGCGACGAAGAGCAGGATGCCGAGCGCGGGGCCCATGACCGGGCCGGCGAGGGCGGCGAAGACGTTGTCGGAGGTCTTGGGGTTGCCGAGGCCGAGGCCCTGGCCGCCGGAGCCGACGGCCATCTGGGCGGCGATGCCGGTGGCGAGGTACGAGCCGACCAGGACGACCATCGCGACGAGCGCGGCGCGGCCGGGGGTCTTCTCGCTGCCGATCGTCTCCTCGTTGGCCGTCAGACAGGTGTCCCAGCCCCAGTACATGAAGATCGACAGGGAGAGCCCGGCGGTGAACGCGGCGAAGGACTGCACGGCGAACGGGTTCATCCACGACCAGGAGAAGTGGACCGAGGTCTCGAAGGAGCCGGCCTTCGACAGCGCCATCCCGACGAACACGGCGAGGACGAGCAGCTGGAGGCCGACGAGCGCGTACTGCACGCCCTTGGTGGCGGTCATGCCGCGGTAGCTGATGGCGGTCGCGGCGCCGATCAGCGCCAGGCAGGTGACGATGTGGACGGCCTTGTCGTCGTCCAGGGCGGCGATCGACGGGTTGCCGCTGATCTCGCCGGCGAGCAGCCAGAAGTACGAGGTGGCGACGCCGGCCAGGTTGGAGAGCACGATGATCGTGGCGATCACCAGGCCCCAGCCGCACATCCAGCCGAGCCTGGGACCGAACGCTTTCACCGTCCAGGTGAAGGAGGTGCCGCAGTCCGGCATGGCCTTGTTCAGCTCGCGGTACGCGAACGCGACGAGCAGCATCGGCAGGAAGCCCGCGAGGAAGACGGCGGGCATCTGGAGGCCGACCTCGCCGGCGGTGGAGCCGAGGGTCGAGGTCAGGCAGTAGACCGGGGCGACGGTGGAGACGCCGATGACGGCGCTGCCGACGAGGCCGACGGAGTTGCCGCCGAGGCCCTTGCCGCGCATGCCCGGCGCGTCGGCCGGGGCAGGGGCGGCGGGCACGCCCCGCGCCGCGTCTCCGGCCTGGGGCCGCACATCCACCTGAGTCATGAACTCGACGTTAAATGCTGCGATTTCCACATCTGGAAGATCGAAATCCGCCCGGCCGATCGATCATAGCCTTGCATTCCTCGGGTCGAATCGGACACCCGCCAATGATTAAAAGATCGACTACTGGAGTTGACCGATCAACCATTCCAACCGGAACCGAGTGTCCGATATTCGGAAACCGCAGCCACGCCCAGAATGCCCGTTTCCAGGTTTCCTTGTGACGTGCGTCACCCCGGCGCTCGCGTCACCCCGGCCAGACGACCGCCTGCAGCTCGCTGTAGGCGTGCAGCGCGTACGAGCCGACGTCACGCCCGACCCCGCTCTTCTTGAAGCCGCCGAACGGCGCCTCCATGTTCCGGCCGATCGTGTTGATACCGACCCCGCCGGCCCGCAGCCGCCCCGCCACCCGGAACGCCCGGGCCACGTCGCCGGAGAACACGTAGTCGATCAGCCCGTAGTCACTGTCGTTCGCGAGCGCGATCCCCTCCTCCTCGTCGTCGAAGGGCACCACCACGACCACCGGGCCGAAGATCTCCTCCCGGACCACCCGCATCTCGTTCGTGCAGTCCGCGAGCAGCGTCGGCGCCACGTAGAAACCGCGGTCGAGACCCGGACCGGCCGGACGCTCGCCGCCCGCGGCGACCCGCGCGCCCTCCTTCCGGCCCAGCTCCACGTACGACTCGACGCGGTCGCGGTGGGCCGCCGAGATCACCGGGCCGACCACCGTGCCGCGCTCCGCCGGGTCGCCGACCTTCAGGAAGCCGATGTAGCCCGCCAGCTTCGCGACGAGCTGCTCGTAGATCCCGCGCTGCGCGATCACCCGGGTCGGGGCGGTGCAGATCTGCCCGCTGTAGAAGGAGAAGGTCGTCCCGATCCCGGTCACGGCCGCGTTCAGGTCGGCGTCGTCGAAGACGAGCGCCGCGCCCTTGCCGCCCAGCTCCATCAGCTGCCGCTTCATCGCGCGCCCGCACACCTCGCCGATCGCCTGGCCGACGGCCGTGGAGCCGGTGAAGGAGACCATGTCGACCGCCGGCGAGTCCACGGCCGCCTCGCCCACGGCGGGCGACGCGCCGGTGACCACGTTGACCACCCCGGCCGGGACTCCCGCCTCCGCGAGGGCGCGGGTCATCGCGTACACGGAGAGCGGGTCCTGCGGGGCGGGCTTCACGACGACCGTGTTGCCCATGGCGAGCGCCGGGGCGATCTTGCCGGCCGGGTTGGCCCAGGGGTTGTTGTACGAGGTGATGCAGGTGACCACGCCCACCGGGCGCCGTACCGCCACCGCCCCGAACACCCCGGCCTTCCCCATCGGCCCGGCCTCGTTGATCTGCGGCGGCAGCGCCTCCTCGACCGGCTCCAGGGCGCCCCGCGCGTAGCGCCGGAAGCGGGCCGCGCCGACCGCCACCTGCATCCCGCGGGCCGTGGCCGTGGTCGCGCCGGTCTCGGCGCGGGCGAGGCCGGTGTTCCGCTCGGCGTCGCGGGCCATCAGGTCGGCGGCCCGGTCGAGGATCGCGGCGCGCTCCTCGGGCTTCGTACGGGACCAGGTGGCGAAGGCGGTACGGGCGGCCTCGGCGGCCTCGTGCACCTGGCGCCCGCTCGCCTCCGGCGCGAGCCCGACGACCTCCTCGGTGGCGGGGTTGATCACCGGGTAGTGCCCGCTCTCGGGCTCCACCCACTCCCCTCCTATGTACAGCCGCTCCGTGATCCCGGGGGTCTCGTCGTTCATCGGGTGCTCACCGTCCTCGTGTCCCGGCCCGAGCGCAGCACCCGCCCGGGTATCGCGCCCGTCACCTCGTCGTCCCGCACCGTCTCCACCCCGTTGACCCGCACCGACACGATGCCGACCGCGCGCGAGTCCAGGCGCGGGCTGTCGCCCGGCAGGTCGTGGACCAGGGTCGCCGGGCCCGCGTCGATCCGCTCGGGGTCGAAGAGGACCAGGTCGGCGTGGAAGCCCTCGGCGATCCTGCCGCGCTCGCGCAGGCCGAAGAGGCGGGCCGGGTCGTCGCTGAGCATCCTCACGGCCTGCTCCAGCGGGACGAGCTTCCGGCCGCGCAGGCAGTCGCCGAGGAAGCGGGTGGTGTACGGCGCCCCGCACATCCGGTCCAGGTGGGCGCCCGCGTCCGAGCCGCCGAGCAGGACGTCCTCGTGCTGCCAGGTCTCGCGGCGCAGTGCCCAGGAGGCCGGGTCGTTGTCGGTGGGCATCGGCCACAGGACGGTCTTCAGCTCGTCGTTGGCGCAGATCTCGACGAGTGCCTGGAAGGGGTCCTGGCCGCGCTCGGCGGCGATGTCCTTCACCACCCGGCCGGTCAGGCCCCGGTTCTCGCGGCTGTACGTGTCGCCGATGACGTAGCGGCCGAAGTTCGCGAGCCGCCGGAAGACCCCGGCCTCCCTGGAGTCGGCGCGGCGCAGCATCTCGGCGCGGACGTCGGGGTCGCGGAGCTTCGCGATGCGCTCGGGGACGGGCAGGCCCAGGACCTCGCCCCAGCCGGGGATGAGGTTGAGGGCGCAGAAGGTGCCGAGCGACATGTTCATGGGCGTGAGGATCGGCATGGTGAGCGCGACGATCCGGCCGCCGGACTTGCGGGCCCGCTCGGAGGCGAGGAGCTGGCGCGGGACGCGTTCGGGGACGGTGGCGTCGATGGTCAGGACGTTCCAGTTGAGCGGGCGGCCCGCGGCGGCCGTCATCTCCACGAACAGGTCGATCTCGGCGTCCGAGAACTGGTCGAGGCAGCCGGCCAGGATCGCCTCCAGCTGGGTGCCCTCGTGCTCGCCGACGGCGCGGGAGAGGGCGATCAGCTCGGCGGGCCCCGCGTGGCGGGAGGCGACGGGGGCGCCGTCGCCGTCGGAGTGGGTCGAGGACTGGGTGGTGGACAGGCCCCAGGCGCCGGCCTCCATCGCCTCCTTGAGCAGCCGGACCATCTGCGCGAGCTGTTCCTCGCTCGGTTGCCCGCCGACCGCGTCCGGTCCCATCACGTACCGGCGCAGCGCGCAGTGCCCGACCATGAAGCCCGCGTTGACCGCGATCCGCCCGTCGAGCGCGTCGAGGTACTCGGCGAACGACGACCACGACCAGTCGACGCCCTCCTCCAGGGCGGCGAGCGCCATGCCCTCGACCTTCGACATCATCCGGCGCGTGTAGTCCGCGTCCTCGGGGCGGTCCGGGTGCAGCGGGGCGAGCGTGAAGCCGCAGTTGCCGCCGGCGACGGTGGTGACGCCGTGGTTCATGGACGGGGTGGCGTACGGGTCCCAGAACAGCTGGGCGTCGTAGTGGGTGTGCGGGTCGACGAAACCGGGCGCGAGGACGAGCCCGGTGGCGTCCTCCTCGGTGCGGGCCGGTTCGGTGACGGTGCCGGGTGCGGCGACGACCGCGATCCGGCCGTCGCGTATGCCGACGTCTGCGGTGACGGCGGGGGCGCCGGTGCCGTCGACGACGGTGGCGCCCTTGATGAGGTGGTCGAGCATGGCGCTCCCTTTCCTGTCCGGGGACGTGGACGCGGGTGCGGACGTGGCGGTGGACGTGCACGCGGACGTGGGCGTGGACGCGGGTGTGCCCCGGCCGGAGGCCGCCGCGGAAACGGTCTCCGGCCGGGGCCGGTGCGGGGCGGCGGTCCGGGAAGACGCCGCCCCGTGCTCGTGCGTCAGCTGCCCGCCGACTGCCGGAAGCGCGTCGTCCGGTGCACCGGGTCCGTGTCGATCTGCGGGATGACGTGCTCGCCGATCAGCTTGATCGTGTTCATCGTGTCCTCGTAGGAGATGCCGATCGGCAGGCCGAAGGACAGCTGGTCGGCGCCGGCCTGCTCCCAGCGCCGGCACTGGGCGAGGACCTCGCCGGGGTCGCCGCAGATCATCAGCTCCTCGGCGATGAGGAGTTCGATGATCTCTGCGGAGTACTCGGGGAGCAGCTCGGGCCACTCCGGGATGCCCTCGGGCCGCGGGAAGGTGTCGTGGTAGCGGAAGAGGAGGGACTGGAGGTAGTTGAGGCCGCCGCCGACGGCGATCTCGACGGCCTTGTCGTGGGTCTCGGCGCAGATCGCGGTGGAGGTGACCATGACGTTGTCGTTGACGAAGTCGCCGACCGCCTTGGCCTCCTTGATCGCGGTCTTGTAGGACTCGACGACCCACTCCATGTCGGAGACCTTCTGGACGCTGAAGCCGAGGACGCCGAGGCCCTTCTTGCCGGCCATGGCGTACGAGGACGGGGAGCCGGCCGCGTACCACATGGCGGGGTGGGACCTGCCGTACGGCTTCGGGAGCACCTTGCGGGGCGGCAGCGACCAGTGCTTGCCCTGGAAGCCCTCGTACTCGTCCTGGAGCCACATCTTGGGGAACTCGGCGATGGTCTCCTCCCAGATCTCCTTCGTGTGGTTCATGTCGGTGATGCCCGGCATGAACCCGAGGATCTCGTGGGAGCCGGCGCCCCGGCCGGAGCCGAACTCGAAGCGGCCGCCGGAGAGGTGGTCGAGCATGGCGACCTTCTCGGCGACCTTCACCGGGTGGTTGACGGGCGCGAGCGGGTTGAAGATGCCGGAGCCGAGGTGGATGCGCTCGGTGGCGTGGGCGAGGTAGCCCAGGTAGACGTCGTTCGCGGAGAGGTGGGAGTACTCCTCCAGGAAGTGGTGCTCGGAGGCCCAGGCGTACTTGAAGTTGGACCGGTCCGCCTGGATGACGTACTCGGTCTCCTCCATGAGTGCCTTGTGCTCGGCTTCGGGATCGGTCTCGGCGCGCTTGCCGACGTATCCCTGTACGAAGATCCCGAATTCCAAGGAAGTTCACCGCCCTTGTGAGTTTCTGACGTTCCGTCAGATTCTTGGATGTGGTCCGGCGTGTCAATACCTGACGAGCCGTCAGCTATGTCGGGTGCGTCAGAACAGGCTCACGCCCGCCAGCCAGCCCCCGTCGATCACGAACGGCTGCCCCGTGATGTACGACGACTCCTCGCCGGTCAGGAAGAGCGCGAGCGCCGCCACCTCCTCCGGCCGCCCGATCCGGCCCAGCGGCACCAGGCCGCGGTACAGCTCCGCCGTCGCCGCCGGGTCCACGCCCTCCGGGTTGCTCATCGCGGTGTCGATGGCGCCCGGGCAGACGGCGTTGACCCGGATGCCCTTCCCCGCCAGCTCCAGGGCCGCGACCCGGGTGAGCCCGAGGACGGCGTGCTTGGTGGCGGCATAGGCGCCGACGCCCGCCATGCCCGTGACACCGGTGTACGAGGCGGTGTTGACGATCGTGCCGCCGCCGGCCGCCTCGATCTCCGGGGCGACCGACCTGATGCCCAGGAAGCAGCCGACCTGGTTGACCTGCACGATCGCCTGGAACTCCTCAAGGGGCGTCGACACCAGCTCGTTGAAGCGCAGGATGCCCGCGTTGTTGACGAGCCCGTCGATCCGGCCGAAGCGCTCCTTGGCCGCCGCCACCGCCGCCGCCCAGTCCGCCTCGCTCGTCACGTCCAGGTGGACGTACGCGGCCCGGTCGGCGCCCAGCTCCTTGGCGAGCGCCTCGCCCTGGTCGTCCAGGACGTCGGCGAGGACGACCCGCGCCCCCTCGGCGGCGAAGAGCCGCGCCTCCTGCTCACCCTGCCCGCGCGCCGCGCCCGTGATGACGACGACGCGCCCGTCCAGCTTGCCCATGTCCGCCACGCTCCTCAGTTCAGATGGGGGGCGACCTCGGCGGCGAACGCCGCCATCTGGTCGGTGAGTTCGCCGCGGCTCCGGGAGCGGAAGCGCACCTGGACCTGGTGCACCCCCATCTCGCCGTACGCGCGCAGCGACTCGGCGAGCAGCTGCGGCTTGCCGCTCAGGGTGCGGCGGCCGGTGTCCCAGCCGGGCTCGCCGACGTACAGCGCCTCGGTGATCGCGCCGACGGTGACGGGCGCCTCGATCCCGGCCTCCTCGCGCAGCCGCCGCAGCCTCGCGATCTGCTCGGGCAGTCGGTCGCGCGGGTCGCCCTGCGGCAGCCAGCCGTCGCCCTTGAGCGCGGCGCGCCGCACGGCGGCGGGCGAGGAGCCGCCGACCCAGACCGGTACCCGGTCCTGGGCGGGCCGGGGCCGCTGGCCGAGGTCGCGGAAGGCGAAGCGTGGGCCGTCGTGCGCCGGGTACTCCTCGGGCCCGAGGGCCGCCCGCAGCGCGTCGATCGTCTCGTCGAGCACGCCGCCGCGCCCGGCGAAGTCGGCCCCGACCGCCTCGAACTCCTCCCGCACGTGCCCGGCCCCGACCCCAAGGACGAGCCGGCCACCGGAGAGGTGGTCCAGGGTCGCGTACGCCTTGGCCGTGACCAGCGGGTGCCGCAGGCCGACGACGGCGACGTGCGAGAGCAGCCGGACGCGCTCGGTGGCGGCGGCGAGGTACGCGAGGGTGGCCACGGGGTCGTACCAGACGGTGCTCATCGCGGCGGAAAGCCGGCGCGGGATGGCGACGTGGTCGCAGCACGCGACGTAGTCGAAGCCGAGGGCGTCGGCGGCGCGGGCGACCGCGAGCAGGTCCGCGGGGCCGGCGGCGGCCTCCCAGGACTCGGCGTAGAGGGTGCTCTGGGACTGGACGGGCAGCTGCATGCCGTAGACCACCATGGGGACTCCCTCGGGTCATTATCTGACGTAGCGTCAGCTATGGCGACCGACCCATGCTGTCCCCTGACGGTCTGTCAGACAAGGGGTCGGCCGCACCGAGGACTCCGCCATCCGGGGCAGGTGTGCGGATTTCTCCAAGCCGCGGGGCGGCGGCGTGCCCCACCTTGTGTCCGGAACCCAGTGTTCCGCGCCTTCCCCATCCGAAGAACGGACCTCTCCATGCGTACCCTCCTGCGCCGCACGGCCCTGGCCGGCACCTCCCTCCTCTTCGCCGCCGCCGGTCTCGTCGCCACCGGCGGCTCGGCCCAGGCCGCCACCTACGACGGCTGGGACCCGGCCAGCAGCGGCTGCGGTGGCATCAGCACCGTCTCGTCGGCCGCGATGACCGACCCGTACGGCAACCACCTGGGCACCCTTGAGCTGCGCTACAGCTCGGGCTGCCGCACCACCTGGGCGCGCATCACCATGGACTACACGCAGGACGCCTGCGGCACCTCGTCGGCCGGCATCGCCTGCCCGAAGGCGTGGATCATCCGCAACTCCGACGGCGCCAGCTACTCCTGCACCGTGACCTCGGGCCACAGCTCCTGCTACACGCCGATGGTCAACGACGCCGGCGTCTCCTCGTACGCGCAGAGCTACACGGACACCGCGGGCGGCGACAAGTACACCCGCACCGCCAGCTACTGATCCGCCCCCGCAACTCCCAGGAGACGACCACCATGCGTAACCTTCTGCGCCGCACCGCCATGGCCGGCACCTCGCTGCTCTTCGCCGCCGCCGGCCTGGTCGCCACCGGCGGCTCGGCCCAGGCCGCCACCTACGACGGCTGGGACCCGGCGTCCACCAGCTGCGGCGGCACGACCAGCACGGTCTCGTCGGCCGGTCTGTACGACCCGTACTTCGGCACCTACCAGGGCTCGATCGAGCTGCGCTACAACTCGGGCTGCCGCACCACCTGGGCCCGGATCAGCCTGAACTACTCGCAGTCCGACTGCGGCAACGCCTCGGCCGGCCACGCCTGCGCCCAGGCGACGGTGATCCGTAACTCGGACGGCCGCAGCTACTCCTGCACCGTGTCGGTGGGCTCCAGCTCCTGCTACACGCCGATGGTGAACGACGCGGGCGTGACGTCGTACGCGCAGGGCATGGTCGACGGCGCGGGCGGCCTCAAGTACACGCGCACCGGCAGCTACTGATGCCCTGAGCCCCCGCGCGGCCGCCACCCCGCCGACCGGCGGCGGCCGCGCGGGGGCTCGCCGTCTCGCGGGCCGGGCGACGGGTCACGGGCCGGGCCAGAGGCCGTCCTCCGTGAGCCCCAGCAGCTCGATCGCGTTGCCGCGCACGATCCGCTCGACGACGTCCGGCGCCAGGTGGCCCATCTGGGCCTCGCCGACCTCGCGGGACTTGGGCCAGGTGGAGTCCGAGTGCGGGTAGTCCGTCTCGTAGAGCACGTTCCCGACGCCGATCGAGTCCAGGTTCCGCAGGCCGAAGGCGTCGTCGAAGAAGCAGCCGTAGACGTGTTCGGCGAAGAGTTCCGACGGCGGGCGCAGCACCTTCTCCGCCACGCCGCCCCAGCCGCGGTTCTCCTCCCAGACGACGTTCGCGCGTTCGAGGATGTAGGGGATCCAGCCGATCTGCCCCTCGGCGTACATGATCCTCAGGTTGGGGAAGCGCTCGAACTTGCCGCTCATCAGCCAGTCGACCATCGAGAAGCAGCAGTTCGCGAAGGTGATGGTGGAGCCGACGGCGGGCGGGGCGTCGGCCGAGGTGGACGGCATGCGGCTGGACGAGCCGATGTGCATGGCGATCACGGTGCCGGTCTCGTCGCAGGCGCGCAGGAACGGGTCCCAGTGGTCGGTGTGGACCGACGGCAGCCCGAGGTGCGGCGGTATCTCGGAGAACGCGACCGCGCGGACGCCACGGGCCGCGTTGCGGCGGACCTCGGCGGCGGCGAGCTCCGGGTCCCAGAGCGGGATGAGGGTGAGCGGGATCAGCCGCCCGCGCGCCTCGGGGCCGCACCACTCCTCGACCATCCAGTCGTTGTAGGCCCGGACGCCGAGGAGACCGAGTTCACGATCCGAAGCTTCGGTGAAGGTCTGTCCACAGAATCGGGGGAAGGTGGGGAAGCAGAGCGCGGACTGGACGTGGTTGACGTCCATGTCGGCGAGGCGGTCGGGGACGCTGTACGAGCCCGGGCGCATCTGCTCGTAGGTGATGACCTCCAGCCGGATCTCGTCCCGGTCATAGCCGACGGCGGTGTCGAGGCGGGTGAGGGGGCGGTGCAGGTCCTCGTATACCCACCAGTCGCCGATGGGACCTTCGTCCCCTTTGGCGCCCATCACGGGGGCGAACTTTCCGCCCAGAAAGGTCATTTCCTTCAGGGGTGCGCGGACGATCCGGGGGCCGGTGTCGCGGTAACGGGACGGGAGCCGGTCCTGCCAGACGTGCGGGGGCTCCACGGTGTGGTCGTCCACCGAGATGATCTTGGGGAAGCTCTCCATGCGTTTCACGGTAGCGCCGATCTGACGATCCGTCAGCTTTGCGGGGTACGGTCGCCGGTGACGAGGGGGTCCATCGACCGGTTCGATGCCGGAGATCGACCGACCCGATGCTGACGCACCCCCTCCGGACAAGGCAGACTGTCTTGGGCGAAACCAGCGGTACGGGCAGGGGGAGCTATGGACCGTGAGAACGGGCCGCGAGTTCCGGAGCAGCGGACTCCGACGGCGGGTCCGGCGGGTGCGCCGGGCACGTCGGGTACGTCGGGCACGTCGGGCACGTCGGGCTCCGAGGTGACCGGGGCCGGGACCCGGGCCGGGATCGGGAAGGCGGCCGGGACGGGCGCGGAAGCGGCGGTTCCGGCGGGTGCTGCCGACAAGGGCGGCGCCGACCTGCGCTTCGGCGTGCTCGGACCCGTACGCGCGTCCCGCGGCGAGACGGCCCTGCCCACCGGTTCGCCCCAGCAGCGCGCCCTGCTCGCCGCCCTCCTCCTGCGCGACGGCCGTACCGCCACCGCCGCCGAGCTGATCGACGCGATCTGGGGCGAGGAGCCGCCCTCGCAGGCCCTGGCCGCGGTCCGTACGTACGCCTCCCGGCTGCGCAAGGTGCTCGACCCGGGCGTCCTCGTCAGCGAGTCGGGCGGGTACGCGATCCGCACCACGACCCTCGATCTCGGCGAGGCCCAGGAGCTCGCCGCGGAGGCGGAGAAGCTGCGCGCGGCGGGGAAGCGCTGCGCGGCCCGCGACCGGCTCAACGAGGCGCTCGCGCTGTGGGACGGCGAGGCGCTGGCGTCCGTACCGGGGCCGTACGCCGAGACGCAGCGCACCCGCCTGGAGGAGTGGCGGCTCCAGCTCCTGGAGAGCAGGCTCGACCTCGACCTGGAGGTCGGGGCGCACGCGGAGGCGGTCTCCGAGCTGACCGCGCTGACCGCGGCGCACCCCCTGCGGGAGCGGCTCCGGGAACTCCTCATGCTCGCCCTCTACCGGTCCGGCAGGCAGGCGGAAGCCCTCGCCGTGTACGCGGACACCCGCCGCCTCCTCGCCGACGAGCTGGGCGTCGACCCGAACCCCGAGCTGTCCAGGCTGCAGCAGCGCATCCTCCAGGCCGACGCCGAACTGGCCCGCCCCGTCGAGGAGCAGGCGCCGACCGCCGCGCCGATCGCGCGGCCCGCGCAACTCCCCGCGACCGTGCCCGACTTCACCGGCCGGGCCGGCTTCGTACGGGAGCTGAGCGACCGGCTCGCCACCGCCGAGGGGTCCGTCATGGCGGTCTCCGCGCTCGCGGGCATCGGCGGCGTCGGCAAGACGACGCTCGCCGTGCACGTGGCCCACGCGGCCCGCCCGCACTTCCCGGACGGCCAGCTCTACGTCGACCTCCAGGGCGCCGGCGCGCGAGCGGCCGCCCCGGAGACGGTCCTGGGCGCCTTCCTGCGGGCCCTCGGCACGCCGGACTCGGCGATCCCCGACTCCCTGGACGAGCGCGCCGCGCTCTACCGCTCCACCCTCGACGGGCGCCGGGTGCTCGTGCTCCTGGACAACGCGCGCGACGCCGCCCAGATCCGCCCCCTCCTGCCCGGCACGGCCGGCTGCGCCGCGCTCGTCACCAGCCGCATCCGGATGCTCGACCTGGCCGGCGCGCACCTCGTCGACCTGGACGTCATGTCCCCCGACGAGGCCCTCCAGCTCTTCACCCGCATCGTGGGCGCGGAGCGGGTGGGCGCCGAGCGGGAGGCCGCGCTCGACGTGGTGGCGGCATGCGGTTTCCTCCCCCTGGCGATCCGCATCGCGGCCTCCCGCCTGGCCGCCCGCCGCACCTGGACCGTCTCCACCCTCGCCGCGAAGCTCGCCGACGAACGCCGCCGCCTCGACGAACTCCAGGCCGGCGACCTCGCCGTCAAGGCCACCTTCGAACTCGGCTACGGCCAACTGGAGCCGGCCCAGGCCCGCGCCTTCCGCCTCCTGGGCCTCGCCGACGGCCCGGACATCTCGCTGGCGGCCGCGGCGGCCGTCGTCGACCTCCCGGAATGGGAGACGGAGGACCTCCTGGAGGCCCTGGTCGACACCTCGCTCCTGGAGTCCGCCGCCCCGGGCCGCTACCGCTTCCACGACCTCGTCCGCCTCTACGCGCGTGCGTGCGCCGAGCGGGACGAACACCCGCCGGTGGAGCGCGAGCTGGCGCTGTCGCGGCTGCTGGACTTCTATCTGTCGACGGCGGCGCAGGTGTACGCGCTCGAGCGCCCCGGGGAGCGGGTCCGCGACCACTTCGCCGCCACCGAGTACCCGGGGCTCGCTCTCGACACTCCCGGAGCCGCGCTGGACTGGCTGTTCGCCGAGGCGAGCTGCCTCCTGGCCTGTGCGCGCCAGGCGGCGGCGACCGGTATGCCGCGGCGGGCGGCCGACCTCCTGCTGGCGGCGGTCGACCTGGCCGAGTCGGGCGCCAACGCCCATCAGTACGCGCAGGCTGCCCAGGCCGTCAGCGAGGCCGCCCGGACGACCGGCGACAAGCTCGCCGAGAGCCGGGCGCGCACGATGCTGACCCACGTGCACAGCACGTCGGGCCGCTTCACGGAGGCGGAGAACCAGGCGCGCCTCGCACACGAGGTCGGGCTCGCGGCGGGCGATCCCGTCTCCTGCGGGCAGGCGCCCAACCAGCGCGGGATCATCGCCCTGTACGAGGGCCGCCACGCGGACGCCGAGACCTTCCTGTCACAGGCGCTCAACGCCTTCCGCTCGGACGCCAACAAGCCGGGCGAGGCCAGCGCTCTGTGCAACCTGTCCCGCGTGCATCTGGCCATGGGACGGACGGGCAGCGCGGTCGAGCTCGCCCGCCAGGGCATCGCCATCTACGAGGCGGCCGACAACGGCGTCCCCCTGCGGCTCGCCAACGGGAAGTACGCGCTCGGGCTGGCCCTCACGGAGGCGGGAGAGACCGCGCAGGCGCAGAGCGTCCTCACGGAGGCGCTCGACGTCTTCCGCGAGAGCCGCCAGAAGCTGTGGCACGGAATGACGCTGTTCCGGCTGGCGGAGCTGTTCCTGGCCGCCCAGCGGCCCGCCAGCGCCGCCTCGCACGCGGAACAGGCGCTGGCGGTGCTGCACGGCATCGGCGGGGACTGGCGCCGCGCCAACGTCCTCACGGTGCTGGGTCGCAGCCTGTCGGCCGTCGGCCAGCTCGACCGGGCCCGGGTGTGCTGGCACGAGGCACTGTCCGTGTTCGAGGAACTGGACTCGCCCGAGGCCATGGACGTCCGGGCGCTCCTCGAGCCCGCCACGGCGGCCTGAGCCGGCGGCGGCGTTCATCATTCGTTTATCGCCGCCCGGCACTCTTGTCCATGTCGATTCGCCGCGTCGGGGGGCAGGCGAATCACTGTCAGGCCCCACCGTTATGGTGATCGGCCCTGGAGCCGTCTGTCCGGCGCCCACGGGGGAGTTGCCGGGCGGACGCTCACTGCACATGCCCTTCAGCTATCAGGAGTTGATCTTCATGGCGGACAACCTCAAGCCGGCCGACGCGCACGCCACGGGCAGCGAGGAATTCACCACGCTGGACGCCCACGCGACGAGCGAGCCGATCAAGCCGATGGACGCCCACGCCACGATCGCGCCGATCAAGCCGCTGGACGCCCAGGCCACGGGCGCCGAGGAAATCACCACGATGGACGCCCACGCCACGACCTCGCCCATCAACTAGTACGCACAGCGTTCGTTATCGACGGGGGACGGTTCCGGCGGCGCCATCGGGGGAGTCGCCGGGATCGTGCGGGGCCGGACGGAAGCGCGGGGCTCGGGGGACGCCCGGGGGGACCGGGGGGAATCCCGGGGCAGGGCCCATGCGCACCGTACGGACCCGAATGGAGGGGCCGGGCCGAGCCGCCCGGCCCCTCCGTCATGTCCGCGGACCTGACGAAGTCGCCCGGCCGGTTCGCCGCCGCGGCCCAGGTCGGCGCATGATCGGCGGACCTCGTGCGGCGGCTGGTGGGGACCGGTCGTCGCCGTGGGGGGACGCACGCCACGCGCGCGCAGAGGGGGGAAGGGCCCGGACCGGGGGGAACCGGTTCCGGGCCCTTGCCATATCCGCCGCTCAGGGGCGGCGCGACCGCAGCGCGCCCTTCAGCACCTTGCCGCTCGCGTTCCGCGGGAGTTCCGCCACGAACTCGACCTCTCTCGGGACCTTGTAGTTGGCCATCTCCCGGCGCGACCAGGCGATCAGGTCGTCGGCGGTCAGCCGGGCGCCCGGGCGGCGGACCGCGAAGGCCTTGCCGACCTCGCCCAGCCTCGGGTCCGGGATGCCGATGACGGCGACGTCGGCGATGTCGGGGTGGAGGCCGAGGAGTTGCTCGATCTCGGCCGGGTAGGCGTTGAAGCCGCCGACGATGAACATGTCCTTGACCCGGTCGGTGATGCGGAGGTTGCCGGCGTCGTCGAGGACGCCGACGTCGCCGGTGTGCAGCCAGCCGTCGGGGTCGATCGCGGCGGCGGTCGCGGCCTCGTCCTCGTCGTAGCCCCGCATGACGTTGAAGCCCCTCACCAGGACCTCGCCGGCCTCCGAGAGGCGGAGCTCCGTGCCCGGGATCGCGCGGCCCGAGGTCGTCGCGATCACTTCCGCCGGGTCGCCGCGGCGGCACATC
The DNA here is from genome assembly GCF_053605265.1 of Streptomyces sp. NPDC003943. Taxonomy (NCBI): domain Bacteria; kingdom Bacillati; phylum Actinomycetota; class Actinomycetes; order Kitasatosporales; family Streptomycetaceae; genus Streptomyces; species Streptomyces sp. NPDC003943. The sequence goes on from NZ_JBSGIW010000020.1 coordinate 79,223, forward strand.
GTCACGATGCCGCTCGCCTCGGAGAGGCCGTACGCGGTCAGCACCGTGGCGACGCCCAGTTCTTCCCGCAGCCGCTCGACGAGCCGCAGCGGGACGACCGCGGCGCCCGTCACGACGAGGCGGAGGGAGGAGAGGTCGTGGGCGGCGCGGGAGGGATGGTCGAGGAGGGACTGGTGGAGGGTGGGCGGGCCGGGGAGGACCGTGATCCGCTCCGCCGCGATGTTGGCGAGGACGGTGTCGACGTTGAAGACGGGCTGCGGGACCATCACCGCCCCGCGCATCACACACGCGATGATCCCCGCCTTGTAGCCGAAGGTGTGGAAGAAGGGGTTCACGATCAGATAGCGGTCGCCCTCGCGCAGCCCGGCGAGCTCGCTCCACACCGCGTAGCAGCGCAGCGTCTGCTCGTGGGTGATGACCGCGCCCTTGGGGCGGCCCGTGGTGCCCGAGGTGTAGATGATGTCCGAGGGGAGGGAGGGGTGCACGGCCTCCGCCCGCGACCGCACCTCGTCCGGCCCGACCGCCGCGCCCTCCGCCAGGAACGCCTTCCACGTCGTGTACCCCGCCTCGTCCGGCGCCGTGTCCCCGAACACCACCACCCGCTCCAGGTCCGGCAGCGCCGCCCCGGCCCGCCGCAGCGACGCCACGTACGAGGTGCCCAGGAAGGTGCCCGTCACGAACAGCAGCCGCGCCCCCGACCGCGCGAGCACGTCCGCGGCCTCCGTGCCCTTGAAGCGGGTGTTCAGCGGGACGAGCACCGCGCCGGCGGTGACCGCCCCGAGGGCGGAGACGATCCAGTCGAGGCTGTTGGGCGCCCAGATCGCGACCCGGTCCCCCACGCGTGTCCCGGCGGCGAGGCAGGCCGCCGCCGCCCGCTCGACGCGCGCGCCGAGTTCCGCGTACGTGATCCGGGCGCGGCCGTCGACGACCGCCTCCCGGTCGCCGTACCGCTCGGCCGACCGGCGCACCAACTCCGGTATCGAGCCCCACTCCATGACCGCCCCCTCCGTAGCTGACTATCCGTCAGATTAGCTGTAGCCTGACGCGCTGTCAGCCACCGTCAGCCATCGGGCCAAGCCAGGGGGCGCCGTGCTCAAGGACCGCACCGCCATCGTCGGAATAGGGCAGACACCCTTCGCCAAACACCTCCCGGAGTCGGAGAAGACCCTCGCCTGCCGGGCGATCCTCGCCGCCCTCGACGACGCCGGCATCGCACCCTCCGAGGTCGACGCCTTCGCCTCGTACACCATGGAGGAGACCGACGAGGTGGAGGTGGCGAAGGCCATCGGGGCCGGGGACGTCACCTTCTTCAGCAAGGTCGGCTACGGCGGCGGCGGTTCCTGCGCCACCGTCGGCCACCTCGCCGCCGCCATCGCCGCCGGCCAGGCCACCGTCGGCGTCGCCTGGCGGTCCCGGAAGCGGGGCAGCGGGCCGCGGCCCTGGAAGAACACGGCCGTCCAGCTCCCCACCCCCGGGCAGTGGACCCGGCCCTTCGGACTGGTGCGGCCCGCCGACGAGATCGGCATGCTCGCCCGCCGCTACATGCACGAGTACGGCGCCACCCGCGACCACCTCTTCAACGTCGCCCTCGCCTGCCGCAACCGCGCCAACCAGAACCCGGCCGCGATCATGTACGACCGCCCGCTGACCCGCGAGATGTACATGACCTCCCGCTGGATCAGCGAACCCCTCTGCCTCTTCGACAACTGCCTGGAGACCGACGGCGCGCTCGCCTGCGTGGTCGTCTCCGCCGAGCGCGCCCGCGACTGCCGCCAGAAGCCCGTCTACGTCCACGCCGCCGCCCAGGGCCTGCCCGCCCAGCACCACGGCATGGTCAACTACTGGAACGACGACCCGCTCTCCGGCCCCGCCTGGACCGCCGCCCGGCACCTCTGGAAGAACTCCGACCTCACCCCGGACGACATCGACGTCGCCCAGATCTACGACGCCTTCACCCCCCTCGTCCCGCTCTCCCTGGAGGGCTACGGCTTCTGCGGCCGGGGGGAAGGCGCCGCCTTCACCGAGGGCGGCGCCCTGGAGATCGGCGGCCGGCTGCCCCTCAACACCGGCGGCGGCGGACTCTCCGAGGCGTACGTCCACGGCTTCAACCTCATCAACGAGGGCGTCAAACAGCTCCGCGGCGTCTCCACCGCCCAGGTGCCGGACGCCGCCGGCTGCCTCGTCACCGCCGGCGAGGGCGTCCCCACGTCCGCGATCCTGCTTCGATCCTGACTTCGAGCCCGAGGAGCCGAGATGCTTTCACCCCTCGTCGACGAGGACGGCGCCCCCTTCTGGGAGTACGCCGCCCAGGGCGAACTGCGCGTCCAGGGCTGCGCGGACTGCGGCGAACTCCGCTTCCCGCCCCGCCCCTGCTGCCCGCACTGCCAGTCCTTCGACAGCGAGTGGCGGCCGATGTCCGGCCGCGGCCGGATCTGGTCCTTCGTCGTCCCGCACCCGCCGCTGCTCCCCGACTATGCCGCCCAGGCCCCGTACAACGCGGTCCTCGTCGAACTCGCCGACGCCCCCCGCATCCGCCTCGCCGGCAACGTCGTCGCCACCCCCGACGCGCCCCTGAACTCCGTCGACCCGGCCCGGCTGCGCATCGGCGCCGCCGTGAAGGTCGCCTTCGCCGAGATCGACGGCGTCACCGTGCCCCGCTGGCTCCTGGAGCGCGCATGACGATCTCCGTGGAACGCGACAAGGAGACCGGCGTCGCCGTCGTCACCCTCGACCGCCCCGACAGGCACAACGCGATCACCCTCGACATGGCGCGGCGGCTCGGCGAGGTCTGGCGCGGCTTCCGGTACGAGGACGAGGTCCGCGCGATCGTCGTGACCGGGGCCGGCGGGCGGGCGTTCTGCACCGGCATCGACCGCGAGGACGCCGGCCGGGTGCCGCAGCCCTCGTCCCCGTACACGATCGACGACCCGCTCGTCGCCATCGGACCCAAGGCCAACGACCTGTGGAAACCGGTCATCGCCGCCGTCGAGGGCATGGCCTGCGGCGGCGCCTTCTACCTCCTCGGCGAGGCCGAGTTCCTGATCGCGGGCGAAGGCGCCGAGTTCTTCGACCCGCACACCACCTACGGCATGGTCAGCGCCTTCGAGACCATCCACATGGCGCAGCGGATGCCCTTCGGCGAGGTCGCCCGGATGGCTCTGATGGGCACCGCCGAGCGGATCTCCGCACGGCGGGCCCACGAGACGGGCCTGGTCTCCGAGCTGACGCCGAGGGGCGGGGCGCAGGCCGCGGCGCGGGCGGCCGCCGCGGTCATCGCCGGCTGCCCGACGGAGGCGGTGCAGGGCACGGTACGGGCCCTGTGGGCGGCCAGGGAGGCCGGCCGCGCCCAGGCCCTGGCGCACGCGCCGCACCTGGTGACGCTGGGGAACCTGCCGCCGGAGCGGCAGGCGGAGCTGTTCACGAGGAGGGGGACGGGCTTCAGGACGCGGTAGGGGAGGGAGTCGGGGTGCCCTGCGGAACCTCCCGCACCTCGTCCACGTAGCAGCGCTTCACCCGGCCGACGGCCGTCGGGTTCCTCATCGCGAGCTCGAAGGTCTTCGTGCCCCGGCTGCCGACCGTGACCACGGCGTCGGCCCGGTCCACCTCCTTGTAGGAGGCGTCGACGAACGCGACGACGACCCGGAAGGTCCTCGTGTCGAACTCCTCGGAGGTGATCTTCACGGTGGCCGTGGTGTCCGCCCGGCGGGCCGGCTTGCCCTTCCGCTTCGGCTGGGCCGGCTTGACGCAGTCGACCACGTCGGCGAACGCCTCGGCCGACGGGGACAGGCTCGGCGACGGCGTGGCCGTGGAGTCGTCCGAGCCGCCCGAGCTGCCCGAGTTGTCGTAGTCGTCGTCGTAGTCGTCGTAGTCGTTGTTCTTCTTCTTGGAGCTGGAACAGCCGCCGCCACCGCCACCGCTGCTCTTGCTCTTGCCCGACCGGCTGCTGCTCTTGCCGCTGCTGCTCTTGCCGCTGGAGCTCTTGCCGCCGCTGCCGTGGCCGCCGCTGCTGCCCGTCTGGAAACCGGTGAGCGCGAGCACCACCACCGTCAGCGTCGCCGCGAGCTTGAGCCGGGTGCGGACCATGGATGTTCCCCCTCCATTTCGACGTGTGCGCGTCACCTTAGCGCCGTACCGCGCCGGGCCGCCGTCGCGTGGCGGGCCCCGTACGCCCGGCGTAGCGTCGAGAACGGGAGTCCGACCGAAGGAGGCCGATCGGTGATCCGCAACATCGTCGGCTCGGTCCTGGCCCTCGCCGGAGCGACGGCCGCCGTATGGAGCCCCTTCCGTGCCTGGTACGACGGCCGTCACGGGCGCGACTACCGCATCGAGGACCTGTTCACCGGAACCGGGATCACCGACGTCAGGGCCGAGGTGATCGGCTCGGTCTTCCTGCCCATGGCGTTCGCCGCGCTGCTCGCCCTGATCGGGATCGTGCTGCGCTCCCGCGTGGTCGTCGCCGTCGCCGGAGTGGTCGTGCTCGGCTTCACCATCCTCTGGATGGCCCGGGTCGGGCAGGCCCAGAGCGGGCTGAACGTCGGATCGGACGGGCGGGGCCTCGGCAGCGGAGTCGCGCTGGCCCTCGGCGGCGGGGTGCTGCTGCTCCTCGGCGCGTTCGTGATGTCCGGGCGGCCCAGACCGCACGCCACCCGGGTGGACCGGCTGCCGCCGCCCACGCACCCGACGTCCGCCGGCCGGCCGCCGGAGGACCACCCGAGGCCGCCCGAGGCCGCCCCGCCCCCGTCCTCGGACGTGCCCTGGGACCCGGGGCGCGACGAGACGCCGCCGCCCCCCGAGCACCGGGCGTGACACCTGTTACGACGTGCGGTTCGTCGCCGTGCCCTTCACCGCGTCGAGCGCGTACACGCAGCGGTCCTTGCTGCACGCGTACACGACACCGTTCCTGGCGACCGGCGAGCCGGTGATCTCGCCGCCCGTCGCGAGCTTCCAGCGCAGCTGCCCGCCGCTCGCGTCCAGCGTGTAGAGGACGTGGTCGGCCGAGCCGAAGTGCACCCGCCCGTCGGCGACGACCGGCGTGCCGATCAGCTCGCCGCCGGCCGCGAACCGCCACTTCGGGGTGCCGGTGACCGCGTCCAGGGTGTAGAGCGCGCTGCCGCTGCCGACGTGCACGTTGCCCGCGGCGACGAGCACCGGCTCGGTCGACTGCCGGGGCTCGGTCGCGATCCGCCAGCGGTCCTTGCCGGTCGTCGCGTCGAGCGCGTACACCGTGCCGAGGTGGTCGGCGAGGTACACCCCGCCGCCCGTGACGGCCGGGCCGGGCGCGAAGGCGGGCGGCGAGAGGAAGACCGCCGGCGCCTCGAAGTGCCAGCGCACGTGACCGCTCGCGACGTCCACCGAGAGGACCCGGGTGCCGGCCGACACGTACACGCAGCCGTCCTCGGCCGGCGCCACCCGCACCGGCACGTGGGCGCAGGAGGCGGCGTCGCCGATCGGGTACGACCAGCGCTCCGTGCCCGTACGGGCGTCGAGCGCGAACAGCCGGGCGTCGCGCCAGACGTACACGGTGTCGCCGTGCACGGCCGGCCCGCCCTCCGGCGTCTCGAAGTCCGTCTGGGCGCCGGTGAGCTCCCACAGCTTGGCGCCGTTGGACGCCTCCCAGGCCTGGACGCCGCCGCCGCGCGTACCGGTGACGACGGTGCCCCGGTCCACCCGGAGGGAGTACACCCAGGCGTCCGTGTGCAGCCGCCACCGCTCGCTGCCGTCGTGGGCGTCGAGCGCGTAGAGGGTGGGGCCGTCGGAGCCGTGGATACGGCCCTGGGCCACGGCCATCGACCAGGCGACGTCCCGCGTCTTGAACTGGCGCCGGCCGCTCGCCGTGTCCAGGGCGTGCACCTCGAAGGAGGTGACGTAGAGCAGGTCGCCGTCGACGACCGGGGTGCCCCACACGTCGTTGGACATGCGGAAGCGCCACGGGCGCCAGTGCGCGGGCCCCTGCTGCGCGTCGGGCGCCTGGGCCGGGCCGGGCAGGGAGCCGGGCTGCGCACCGGGCGGCGGACCGGGCTGCGTTCCGGACATCGGGCGGGCGCCGGGCGGCGGGCCGGGCTCGGCGCCGTGCGGACCGCCGCCGGGCGGGCGGATCCAGCCGGTGGCGGTGCCGGCGGCGGCACCGAGGCCGACGCCGACGGCGGCGCGGGTGTCGGCCACCCGGGGGCCGGGGCCGATCGGCACGGCGGCGCCGGCGAGCCGTACCGGACCACCGTCACCGGGGGCGGGGGAGACGGCGGAGGCCCCGACGGGCTCGGCCGCGGGCCCGGCGTGACGGCCGCCGGGCCGGTCACCGGCGGGCCGCTCGCCACCGCGGGGATCGCCGGGCGGGCTCGGCGGCATCGGCGGCGCGACCGGGGGCGGCGGGCTGCTGGGCCGGCCGCCGCGGCGCGACTCGATCATGGCCGTGGCGCGCTGCGGCAGCCAGGCCGCGGCCGTGCCGCTGTCGTCGCCGCCGTCCGCCGAACCGAAGAGGTGGGGGGCGAGCATCGCCTGGAGGTCGGCCGGGGTGGGCCGCTGGGCGACGTCCATCCGCATGCAGGCGTCGATCAGCGGCCGCAGCTCGTCCGGCAGCCCCTCCAGGTCCGGGCCCTCGCGCAGCAGCATGAAGACCGTCTCGACGGGGTTGGCGCCGTGGTACGGGGCATGGCCGGTGGCGGCGAAGACCAGCATCGAGCCGAGCGAGAAGACGTCGCTGGCGCCGGTGACGCTGCGCGAGTCGCGGGCCTGCTCGGGCGACATGTAGGCGGGGGTGCCGACGGCGACGTTGGTCATGGTCAGGCGCGTGTTGGAGACGCCGGACGCGATGCCGAAGTCGATCACCCGGGGGCCGTCCTCGACGACGAGGACGTTGGACGGCTTGAGGTCGCGGTGGACGAGCCCGGCGCCGTGGATCGACTGCAGGGCCTCGGCGACCCCGGCCGCGAGCCAGCGCACCGCCTGGGCCGGGAGCGGCCCGCACTCGTTCACTATCTCTTCGAGGGAGGGAGCGGGGACGTACGCGGTCGCGAGCCACGGCACGGCGGCGCGCGGATCGGCGTCGACGACGGCCGCGGTGTAGAAGCCCGAGACCGCCCGCGCCGCCTCGACCTCACGGGTGAAGCGGACCCGGAACAGCTGGTCCTCGGCGAGCTCCGTCCGCACGGTCTTGATCGCCACGCGCCGCCCGGACGCCGAGCGCGCGAGATACACCAGGCCCATTCCGCCCGCGCCGAGCCGGCCCAGCACCTCGAAGGGCCCGATCCTTCTCGGGTCGTGCTGCGTCAGCTGCTCCACTTGCCTGCCACCTCCCCGTAGGGCCATGAGGGTACGGCCCCGTGGACCCTGATTGTTCCTGTCCGGGGCGGTGGTTGCGAACCCGGGGGCGGATCGGGGTGTCACAGGTCATATCGACCGTCCCGGCGCCTGTCCTTCCGGCTGCCTTCCGGCAGCCTTCCGGCCGCTCCGCCGCCCGTCACCCGGAGGGCTTCGCCGCCCGCTTCTCAAGGACCGCGAAACGCGCGCCCTGGTTGTCCTGGAGGACGGCGGTGCGGCCGTGCGGGGTGTCGGCGGGGGCGGTGGTGACGCGGCCGCCGAGGCGGACCGCGGTGGCGCAGGCGGTGTCGCAGTCGCGGACGGCGAAGTGGGCGAGGACGTGGCCGGGGAGCTCGGCGGGGAAGGCCTCGGTGATGACGGCGCGGCCACCGAAGGCGGCGGGCCAGGCGCCCGCTCCGGAGCGGGGCGGGGACCAGACGCGGTAGTCCGCCGCCGCTGGGTTCGTGGGGTCGGCGGGGGCCGTCTGGCGGCCGAGCCAGCCGAAGACGGAGGCGTAGAAGGTGTCGACCGCGTCCGGCTCCCTCGTATGGACCTCCAGCCAGCAGAAGGCGCCGGGCTCGTCGACGACCTCGAAGCCGTCGGGGTCACCGGCCTGGCGCAGCCCGAAGACGGCGCCGCCGGGGTCGGCGGCGAGGGCGAGGACGCCGAAGGGGCCGACGGGATAGGGCTCCATCACCATCCGGCCGCCGGCGGCCTTCACCCGCTCGGCGGCGATGCCGGCGTCGCCGACCGCCAGGTAGACGGTCCAGGTGGTGGGCATCCGCCCGTCCCGCTTGGGCAGGAGCCCGGCCACGCGGCGGCCGCGCAGCCGGGCCTCGTCGCGGTCGGGGTCGAAGCTCCAGCCGAACAGCTCGCCGTAGAAGCGCTTGCCCGCCTGGAGGTCGGGAAGCTGCGCGTCCACCCAGCACGGGGTGCCCTGTGTGAATACGGCCATGGCTTCAGGATGGGTGCCGGATCCCGGCCGCGCACCCGGCCCCACACCCTCCGAAATGCGAACATGTGTACCCATATGGCCGCCGGAGCCCTTGTCCCCCTTGGGTTCCGGGCCCGTTGTCCACCGAAGTTTTCCACAGGCTGTTAATAAGACGAATGAGGTGTGGACGGTGCCTGGACCGGGTGGTGAGGGGGGTTGCCCCCATTTGCAGTCGGCCGAATCGCGCGCCGATCACCCCTCGGTAAGCTGACGGCATGACAGGACAAGTACGCACCGTCGACGGCCGCGTGGCCGGACGACGCGGCCAGGCGACGCGGCAGAAGCTGCTCGACTGCCTCGGTGAGATGCTCAGCTCCTCGCCCTACCGGGACGTCAAGGTCATCGACGTGGCCCGGAAGGCGGGGACTTCACCCGCGACGTTCTACCAGTACTTCCCTGACGTCGAGGGCGCCGTCCTCGAGATCGCGGAGGAAATGGCCAAGGAGGGCGCGGGGTTGACCGAACTGGTCTCCGGCCGCTCCTGGGTCGGCAAGGCCGGCTGGCAGACCTCCGAGGAACTGGTCGAGGGATTCCTGGACTTCTGGCGCAAGCACGACGCGATCCTGCGGGTGGTGGACCTCGGGGCCGCGGAGGGCGACAAGCGGTTCTACAAGATCCGCATGAAGATCCTGAACTCGGTCACCAACTCCCTCACGGACGCGGTGAAGGAGCTCCAGTCGAAGGGCAAGGTCGACAAGGACATCAGCCCCGCGGCCATGGCGGGCTCGCTGGTGGCGATGCTGGCGGCGGTCGCCGGCCACCAGAAGGGCTTCCAGGCCTGGGGCGTGAAGCAGGCCGAACTCAAGCCGAACCTCGCCCTGTTGGTGCACCTGGGGATCACGGGCAAGAAGCCGACGAAGTAGCCCCGCAGCCCGGGGAGCACCCCGCTTCCTTCACCCGTCCTGTCGCGCCGGCGGTGGTTCCGTGCGCCGGCCAGGTGCAGCCATGACGCTTCAGGCAATTCGCATAGAAACAAC